>JAFDZZ010000044.1 GCA_018266715.1 Bacteroidota bacterium | reverse complement strand
TTAAGTTATAGCTTTAATTGGCTGGACAAAAAACAAACGTTGAAAGGCGGATACATGCTGCAAATTAAAGACCGGCTGTATGATGCAAAATTATTTGCCAACTACTTAAGAAAAGATAACCTCCTGCTACGATCATTACCGCCTGACTTGATCTTTGCAGCGGATAATTTTGGAAATGGATCAGATGATAAATTTGGCTTTGATGCAATTAAAGCAAGCACCTTCCGCTACCTGGCCAATACCATCTTAAATGCCGGTTTTTTTCAAATAGACAACCAATTTTCCAATTCTTTTCGATTGGTATGGGGTGCAAGAGTTGAACATTATGACCAGTTGGTGGGTAGTGTAAAAACATGGGACCCCCGACACACCTACACAAAAGTATTGGACGTATTACCCGGATTAAATGCCACGTTAAAATTAAACAACAAAACCAATATTAGGTTTTCAGCTTCTCAAACCGTTATTCGTCCCGAATTACGTGAGTTAAGCTCGCTTAACCTTTACGATTTTGAATTAAATGCATCAGTACAAGGTAACCCGGACCTTGAACGTACTAAAATTTCAAATATTGATTTGCGATATGAACGATATTCAAATGCCGGTGAAACTATTTCCATCGGCGCTTTTTATAAATATTTTGACAAACCCATAGAACAACTTTACAACGAAGGCTCCGGAGGATCCAGCACCTTTACTTATCAAAACCCCAAAAAAGCTAGAGCTTATGGTATAGAACTGGAATTTCGAAAAAAGCTGGATTTTGCAACAGCGCTAAAAAATTTCACTTTCCAGGCAAATGGCGCATATATCAACAGCAAAATGTCTGACAAAAAATTTAATGTTAACCGTGCATTACAAGGGCAGTCTCCATACCTTATTAACCTCGGGTTAATGTATGATCATGAAAAATCAGGCACTGCCGCAACGCTTTTATTTAACCAAATTGGAGAAAGAATATACCTCGTAGGCGATATTTCTGCCGGAGCAGGATCACCGGATATTTATGAGGCACCAAGGCCCTTGCTTGACTTCCAGGTAAGTAAAAAAACACTTAAAAACAAAATGGAAATTAAGCTAAATGTTTCCGACATCCTCAATAAAAAACAAATCTTTTATCAGAATACAAATGATAAGATTACCTATCAAAAAGGAAGTGATCTATATCGATTTACACGAAGGTATGGAACCACATATGGCTTAACGGTTAATTACTCATTATAATTCTTAAACAAACTACATCATCATAATGCACCCATGCAATTTTAAACCATAACGCAGCCGGTGCATTGATTGAACCAACAACTTAAATTAAACAAAATGAAAAAGTACATTTTCCTGATTTCTGCGATTTCTGCACTTGCGATATCAAGTTGCCGAAAAATTGAAACCGATGGAGAAAAAGAAGTGATTGTAATTACACAACCTGGTGGCAACACACCAACGGCACAAACCATTACGCTTCAAGGTAGAATTAATGCCGACACTGTTTTACGCAAGGCAAATACCTACATCTTAAAAGGTATTGTGTATTTGGTGGGCAACCATACCATGACGATTGAAGCTGGCACTGTGATTAAAGGTTCTTTTGCCGGAACGGATGTGGCTGCTTTGGTAATTACCCGTGGATCAAAAATTAATGCACAAGGTACAGCTGCCGAACCTATAGTATTTACTTCTGCTTCGCCAAACCCGCAATCGGGAGATTGGGGTGGCCTCATAATATGTGGCAAAGCTGCAATCAACACTAGTTTTAACGGAATTGCCGGATTGTTCCAGGTTGAAGGCGGAATTGACAACGCCCATGGAGATGGCCTTGCAGGATCTGGCGATGCTGTGGCAACAGTACCGGTGAATGACGACAACTCAGGCATTTTGAGTTTTGTACGAATTGAATACGCAGGCTATGCCTTTCAGCCGGATAAAGAGATCAACAGTTTAACAATGGCTTGTGTTGGCAGTGGAACACAAATAGATCATATACAAGTAACCTATGCAAAAGATGATGCGTACGAATGGTTTGGCGGTACGGTAAATGCAAAATTTTTGATCGCCTACAAAACGCAGGACGATGATTTTGACACCGACAATGGTTTTAGCGGAAAAATACAATTTGGGTTGGTTATGCGTGATTCTTTAATTGCAGATATTTCAACTTCTGAAGCCTTTGAAAGCGACAATAATTCTAGTGGCACAACGGCACAGCCTAAAACAAGCCCTGTATTTAGCAATATTACTGTACTTGGCCCCCGTGCAACCAGCAATAATATTGGCAATAGCTTATTTAGGGCAGGTGCTCAAATAAGAAGAAACTCGTCATTATCTATTTTTAACTCCATATTTTCAGGATGGCCGCAGGGTATTTTAATTGACGCAGGTACTGGCTCATCAACAGCACTCAATATTGAAGATAGCAGCCTGAGGATAAGAAACGTAACATTTGCAGGCAATACGATTAATTTAAAGTTTACCGGCACTCCCGGTGCAACTATTATCAACGATGCCAGTTTACAAACCTGGGCATCAAATCCTTTTTACAATAACGATTTTCTTTCAAGCATTGCTGAAGCAAAATTGATACAGCCATTTAACTATGCGATGCCCGATCCTACTCCTTTTGCCGGATCAAACGGTAATGTTAAAATATTAAACGGAGGTGGATTTACCGATCCTAAGTTTAATAACGATACTTTTTTTGATAAGACCGTAACTTTTAGAGGTGGTATTGCCCCGGCCGGTGAATACGCCACCTGGTGGAAAGGATGGGCTAAATTTAATTAATGCAGGCATTATAAAACTTTTTCATACCCCATAAACGAAGCTACAAGAAGAACACTTAGCAAGCAAAAAGCCATTGGTACTTATACTAGTGGCTTTATTTTTATTAACGATGATTAACTACCTTATATTTTTGCCGGCAATCCAAAACCTACCGATGTGCCCACATTGAGTTTGCTTCGTACATGAATACTTTGGCCATGCGCTTCTATAATGTGTTTGCAAATTGCCAGACCAAGTCCGCTGCCTCCTTCATTTCGGCTGCGGCCTATATCTACACGATAAAACCGTTCAAAAAGCCTGGGCAAATGTTCTTCGGCAATACCACCACCATCATCACTAATCTCTATTAATACGGTTTGCCCTTCTATAATATAAAAGCTGGCTTCAACTATTCCATTGGCTCGGCCGTATTTAATGGCATTAGCTAATAAGTTAATCAATACCTGCCTGATCTTTTCTTTATCGGCTACTACAGTAACTGCATCTTCACAGCCTTTTTTAATTAGGCAGGATATATTTTTTTCACTTGCTTTAAACTGTAATTCATCCACTGCCTCTTTGTACAAATGTTGAATTACAAAAGGTTCGGTTTTAAGCTTTAGCGCACCGGTTTCCAATTGTGAAATTTGATCCAGGTCATCCAATAAATTGATGAGCCTGTTAATATTGTGTGATGTTTTTTGCAAAAATGGCTTGTTGACTTCGTTATTATGCAATGCGCCATCTAACAAGGTATCAACATAACCTTGTATTGCAAAAACTGGTGTCTTAAGCTCATGACTTAAGTTTTGCAAAAACTCCTTCCTAAAATTTTCATTCTGCTTTAAGCTATCAATTTCAAATTTTTTTTGCTTTGCCCAGGCTTCCACATCTTCTCTAACTTCATCAATGCTTTTTTGAGGCAAAATATTGCTGTAATAAAATTCTTCCCTTTTAGTGGCTTTAGTATTATAAATAAGCTTGTAAATGAGTTTAATTTTTCGGTAAATAAAATTTTGAAGGGTGTACAAAAAAAGGCCGTAGCTGCCTGAAAACACAAGGATAAAAACTAGCAAAACCACCCACCATACCGGTTTAATAATATAAATACCTAATGCAATTGGAACAGACAAAGCCAACGAGGTAAAAAAGGCTAATTGCTTTGGTGACGTATTTTTGGTTGTTACCATTTTATATAATACTTAAACATCTTCAACAACGTAATATATGGCTCCTGATTTTTCCAGGTGGCAATCTTTATGCAATGATCAATAGCGTCGGTTCGTAACTTTACAAATCAAATTTATACCCAACGCCTTTTACGGTAAAAATACAATCGAGCCCTAGTTTTTGCCTGATTTTTCTAATATGTACGTCAATGGTTCTATCACCTACTATTACCTCAGAACCCCATATTCTATTCAAAATCTCATTTCGTAAAAATACTTTGCCGGTTTTTGACGCTAACAATGCTAACAACTCAAATTCTTTTCGGGCTAATATCACTTCGTTATTTTGATAACGAACCATAAACCGTTCCCGATCAATTTCCAAATCTCCAATAACCAATTTTTCAGGAATGGATGTTTGCATTCTGCGAAAAAAGGAGTTTACCTTACTGATAAAAACTTTTGGGCTAACCGGCTTAGCAATAAAATCATCTGCACCGGTTTCCAGCCCTTTTATCTCTGTAACCTCATCAGTAAGTGCAGTTAAAAAAACAATAAATGTTTTACTAAACTCCGGCATTAAGCGTAAAATACTACAGGTTTCTATGCCTGATTTACCAGGCATCATGATATCTAAAATAATTAAATGAGGGTGATTTTTTTTGGCTATTTCAATAGCGTCATTTCCGTTATTTGCTGTTAAAACCTCATAGCCTTCTTTTCGAAGATTGTATTGCAAAATCTCTAAAATATCCGGCTCGTCATCTGCAATTAAAATTTTGTTTGCCATAAAAATAATAGGCAAAAATAGCTAAACTTTAATAAAATTGGAATGTTAAAAGCCTGTTATGATTGCATATCATCTCAAACAGCTCAACTAACAAATAACATTTGTTAGTGCACTATTAATAAAACGGTGCGTATATTGCAATAACTATAGCAGGAACTGCACAAATGATTAAATATTTACTTTTTATACCAGGGCTGTTTTGTTCCATTTGTGCCGCAGCACAAAACGACAGCATTGCCAAAGTGCCTATTGACCGGCAATATTTTCACGACCTGGTAACCAAAGAGCAAAAGCTTACCGATAAAGCCGATGGTAAACAGGATGGACTGCTAAAAGTTACCGGAAATGATGAAGTGCATTTATTACTTACCGATGTACTTTACCGGCGTATAAACCGGATAAAAAACTGGGTGGAAATTACACCTGACCTTCCTGCTAAAAATGAAAAAGTAAGATACCTCCGCTACATAGAAAATATGCTGCGGTGGTTTAGAACCGATTGGAAAAAGCATGAATTTAACCCCCTGGATTTCCCGATGCTGGTAGAAACGTTTTTCCAGGCATTGCAATACCAGGCCGGTAAAAAAAGTATTGTGTCGCTTATTGAAAACACACCCTACCCCGCAGCAAAAATCATTAGCGAGGTTTTAGTGGATAACCCCGAAATAAGGCAGATAAACAACATTGTTTACTTAAAATTTTGCCAGCTCAACCCCGACAAAATATTACCCACCATTAGGCCCTTTGCCAATGAACCCTTTGCCGATAGCCTTATTATTTTAGCCAGCATGAAACGGCCGGTTCAACTGTATTCCTATGCCCAATCCAAATCTTCGGTAGAAGGCAAATTAATTCATCGCAGCCAAAATCAAATGGTACAAACCATTGCCGAGCTTAGCCAAACCCCCAACGCTCTTTTTTATTTTCCGTTCCTGGATGACATCCTCTATGGAAGGCAAAAAATTGAAGACATCAAAAAACTGGTTGGCAATGGAGATAAGTACGACAGCGTGGGCTATTACAAATTATTGGTAAAAACAGCCATTGCCTATTTTAAACGGATAAGCCCGCCCCTGAGAGATACACCCATTGCCATGTTTGGCGCCAATGGATTGTACGAAACCTTAAAGCTGCGTGCCAATAAGCATTTTATTACTCCCATAAATGAGTTGCACGATCAAAGCAATTTGAATGTACGCATGAGGGCTATTGACCCACTCACCCCCGAAGACCTGTATTATATGATGGTAATGGGAGAAAGTACCCTTTATACGTCCAGCTATAAACACAGCTTTAACCGCATGTTACAGCGTATGGGCAGCAATCCCCGTACCGATTCCCTTTTGCTAAAAGTAAACTTTGACCATTTTAAAAAGTTTATTAAAATGGCGGCCAACTACAATAAGCTGGATACTTTTTTAAAATTAATGCCCGCCCAAAACTCTGAAGTATTAATGAAAGCCTTTGTGGCCAACCTGGACAAAACCGAAAGCCTTGAAGATGCCGTTGACGTTGCCGACTCGTACAGCAGCATTACCAATAAAAAATTATTAAACAGCATTCTCACCTATGTAAAAGAAAACGAAGCAAATGCAATTGAAGATAACAATGCAAGAGGTACAATCATTTATGGCCTTTTAAAAGTTATTTTTATGGCCGCAGACAATAATGCCATTGACCTGTCAAAAGAAATAGGCATACCCTCCATCTATGAAGTACCGTTGCAGGCCATGAAAGATGAAAAAGGAAGAATTGTACAACAGGTATTCTTTTACGGCGACGAAGACGGTAAAGCATTTTTTCCGCCATTTGTAAATTCCTTCTCCGGCAAAGACTGGATTAAAACCGATAAAAAAGAATGGGTGGAATTAAAATCCAGGAAAGCTGAAGTTTATGTTTTTGCCAACAAGCCGTTGAATTATGATGCCAACCTGGACGACTCGGCACAAGTGCACCTGGCAAAATACCTTGAATCTAAGGACATGAGCCCTACCATGGCCGTGCACCGTGGACACAGTTATTGGTTGCCCGGCACCATAAAACGCCTGCCGGAAACCGCAAAAATAATTGTACTGGGTTCTTGTGGCGGATACCAAAACCTCAATTCCATTTTGGAAATATGCCCCAATGCACATATCATTTCCACCAAAGAAATCGGCAAAGGAGATATTAACCAGCCTATTTTAAATTATCTCAACCAGGTATTTACTTCCGGCGATACCCTGGTATGGAAAAACATGTGGTCGTCACTTTCAAAAATTTTCAACAGGGATAATGCAGAGGTAAAAGAAAGCTGGGAAGATTATATTCCGCCGTATCGCAATCTTGGCGCTATTTTCCTTAAAGCCTTTTATAAAAAAACCGAAGCCGGCCATTTGTAAGGCGCTGTAAAAAATTGCTGTGCCATCAGTACATTTGCACCTATGACCGTAGGCATTTCCGAAAAACAAAAATTAAAGGCTTCTGTACTTAAACGGGTTTTTACATTTACCGCACCTTATAAAAACAAATTTTATCTTTCGCTCCTGCTGGCTGTTTTTCTTGCCTTTATTGCCCCCATTAGGCCGCTTTTAATACAATTAACCATCAATGAAGGATTAAAAAATGAAACGGCCTCCCGTTTTATCAATGGCCCGGGTGGTTTTATTATTGAAATCACTATCCTCCAGGTTTTGATTTTACTTATTGAAACCCTTGCCCGGTTTTATTTTACATTTACCACCGCTTCAATGGGGCAAAGCGTAGTGAAAGATTTAAGGGTTGCCACCTATAAAAAAATCACTCAACTCAATTTATCCGAATTTGACAAAACACCTATTGGAACCTTAACCACCCGTACCATCAACGACATAGAAAGTATTAACGATATTTTTAGCGATGGGCTTATTCCTATTATTGCCGACCTGTTGTCTATCGTATCGGTGCTAACGTATATGTTTTGGACCGATTGGAAGCTCACGTTGATCTGCCTTGCGCCATTCCCAATTTTAATGGTAGCCACCTATTTTTTTAAAGAGGCGGTAAACAAATCTTTTATTAAAGTGCGAAATGCGGTGGCTAATTTAAATGCTTTTGTGCAGGAGCATATTACCGGAATGAATATTGTACAAACCTTTGTGGCAGAAAAAAGAGAACAAGGAAAATTCAGGGCCATAAATAAGGAACACCGAAATGCCAACATTAAAGCCATTTTTGCATATTCTGTTTTTTTTCCTGTGGTGGAGTTGGTATCTGCATTTTCCATCAGCTTGTTAGTATGGTGGGGCGCTAAAGATGCCTTGCAACTTCCCCAGGAAAATGCTTCCCATATTGCCGGTACCATTACGGCGTTTATCCTATGCATCAGCCTGTTATTTCGCCCGCTACGGGTAATTGCCGATAAATTTAACGTACTGCAAATGGGCATCATTGCCAGTGAAAGGGTATTTAAAGTGCTGGATAGTGAAAATGTAATGCCGGATAACGGAAAAATTCAATCCGGTCATTTAACCGGTAAACTGGAGTTTAAAAACGTATCCTTTGCTTATACACCCGGAAACCCGGTTTTAAAAAATATTTCCTTTACGGTAAACCCCGGCCAAACCCTGGCCATAGTTGGCCATACCGGTAGCGGCAAAACCTCAATTATTAACTTAATAAACCGGTTGTATTCTATTAACAGCGGCCAAATATTGGCCGATGGAAAGCCCTTGGAAGATTATGCCCTGCACTTTTTAAGAAGCCGAATAGGTGTTGTACTGCAGGATGTATTTTTGTTCAGCGGATCTATAAAAGACAATATTTCGTTACATAACGACCAAATAACCCAGGAACAAATAGAAGCAGCGGCAAAGTGGGTAGGGCTGCATCCCTTTATTGAACGCTTACCCAATGGCTATAATCAAAATGTGATGGAACGGGGCTCCATGCTATCCATCGGCCAGCGCCAGCTTATATCCTTTGCCCGTGCCTTACTGTATAATCCATCTATCCTTATTTTAGACGAAGCCACATCGTCGGTAGATACCGAAAGTGAAATGCTGATCCAAAAAGCCATAGAAGCCCTGGTTTCGGGGCGCACTTCTATTATTATTGCCCACCGTTTAAGCACCATTCGAAAGGCTGATAAAATATTGGTTCTGGATAAAGGAGAATTGCTGGAAATGGGAAACCATGAGGAGTTAATGCGCCAGAAAGGGGCCTATTTTAATTTGTACAAAATGCAGTTTGAAAAGGGGGCAGCCGCCGGTGTATAAAATCTGTATTAATGGGTTTTTTACCGGAAAATTTATATGCTAAAATAATTAGTCCAATAAGGCTTTGCCACCTGTTTCAATCCCCTTATCTTTGCGGCAAAATTTAAGCGCAGTATATGGCCTTTAAGCGTATAAAATCTTTACTGGTAGGCACTTTCAGTATATTTACCCTGATATTATCTACTCCTGTTTTAGCACAAAATCATGATAATAACAATGAAACGGAAGCCGCACAGGAAAAAGAAGTAAAATTAGACCCGGCAGAAATTATCCTGGAGCATATACAAGATGCCCATGAATGGCATTTTTTTTCCTTTGGTGATTTTCATGCCAGCATTCCCTTGCCGGTGATTCTTTATTCACCCACCAATGGGCTTACGCTATTTTCATCGTCCAGGTTTCACCATGGCCACGAAGCATACAACGGGTACAAACTGGAGCACGGCAAAATTGTTGCTGAAGACGGCAGTAAAGTATATGACTTTTCTTTAACCAAAAACGTAGTTCAAATGTTTTTGGCATTAATCCTATTGGTATTTCTGCTTACCGGCATCGCAAAAAAATACAAATCGGGCCAGGGTGTTACCAGCGCCCCTAAGGGCTGGCAGAGTTTGCTGGAGCCGGTAATCACCTTCATAAGAGATGAAGCCGCAAAACCCAACCTGGGCCATAAATGGCAAAAGTATCTTCCTTACCTGCTCACCGTATTTTTCTTTATTTTAATTAATACACTTTTTGGCTTATTGCCAGGCTCGGCAAATGTTACCGGGAATATAGCTTTTACAATAGTGCTGGGCATTATTTCATTTTTTGTAATATTATTTAGTACCAACAGTCATTTTTGGGGGCATATTTTCTGGCCTCCCGGGGTTCCTTTTTTAATTAAGTTAATTTTAATACCCATTGAATTTGCCAGTTTCTTTATTAAGCCTGCGGCATTAATCATACGTTTGTTTGCCAATATGGTTGCCGGGCATATTATTATTTTAAGTTTTGTTACGCTGATTTTCATATTTGGATCTATGGCTACTGTGGCCGGCTGGAGCGTATCACCCCTTTCTGTTGCATTCGCCGTATTTATTTACCTTATAGAATTATTGGTAGCATTTATACAGGCCTATATTTTTACGGTGTTAACCGCCGTATTTATTGGCCAGGCATTTGAAGGCGGGCATAATGATACAGATGGCCATGCAGATGCCGTTATCATTTAGTATTTTTTAATTTTAAATAAACAACGATGAACATTACAATGTTGGCTGAAATCGGTTTTTCGCACATGGGTGGCGCAATAGGCGCTGGCCTGGCTGCAATTGGAGCCGGTATCGGTATCGGTCAAATCGGTAAAGGTGCAGTAGAAGCTATTGCCCGTCAACCGGAAGCATCAAACGACATTCGTGGTAACATGATCCTTACCGCAGCATTCGTAGAAGGGGTTGCTCTTTTTGCTGTGATTGTAGGCTTGCTGGCTGTACTTAAAGCCTAAACCACCAATGCATTACTGCACCCGGAGCAAAGGGCAAAAGGTGCAGTAATATTTTTAAAAAGATTTAATATTATAGATATGGAACTTTTATTGCCCGCACTGGGTTTATTATTTTGGACATTAGTGGCTTTTGCCATCGTATTTTTTATTTTAAAAAAATATGCATGGTCGGCTATTTTAAAAGGACTTAACGACCGGGAACAAAATATTGCCGACAGCATTGCTACCGCCGACAAAGTAAGGCAGGAAATGGCGCAGCTAAAAAGCGAAAACGAAGCCCTGCTGGCTACCGCCCGTGAAGAAAGGGCTGCCATGCTTAAAGAGGCCAAAGAAACTAAAGATAGAATTATAGGCCAGGCCAAAGACGAAGCAAAGTTGCAAGCGGCTAAAATTGTTGCCGATGCCCACGCCTCTATAGAACAACAAAAAATGGCCGCTATGACCGATTTAAAAAACCAGGTAGGCAACCTTGTGGTTGAAGTAAGTGAAAAAGTATTGCGTAAAGAACTTTCCAACAAACCGGAATACGAATCATACATCCGCCAATTAACCCAGGAAGTGAAACTAAACTAAAAAAGCGAGCGCCTGCTTTTTAAGCGGTGAATTGAATTATGACAAATCCACGTTTAGCCACACGATACGCCAAAAGCCTTATAGGCCTTGCCCAGGAAAAAAATGCGCTGGAAACCGTTATTGGTGATATGAAATTTTTTTCAACCTTAAATAAAACCAATCCCGATTTTACAGCTTTACTGCGCAGCCCAATAATTAATTCCGATAAAAAAGAAAAAATTATCTCCGCAATTACCGGCAGCAAAGTGAGTGAGCTTACTCAATTATTCATTGGCCTTTTGGTGCGTAAAGGAAGAGAAGGCAACCTTCCGGAAATTGCCGAAGCATTTATTACCGAATACAATGCCATAAAAGGAATCCACAAAGTAAAACTTACCACGGCAACCTCTTTAAGCGCCGATCTCCAACAGGAAATTATCCATAAAATAAAAGCAGAATCAGGCGTGCAAAACATAGAATTGGAAACCGGTGTAGATCATACGCTCGTTGGTGGATTTACACTCCAAATGGCCGATACCTATGTAGATGCCAGCATTTTAAGGGACCTGAATGATATTAAAAAACAGTTTTTAAATAACGAATATATCCACCAGATTAGATAAGAGATATTATTACATATATTTTAAAAAAGCCCGGAGTATTCAACCCGGGCTTTTTTAATTGAATGCCTGGTCTTACCCAAAAATTTCGTTGAGTACATTTGCCAGGTGGATGCCGCCTTCAAGTAATTGCCTGTTTAAAACATTAAGGTATTTATAATTGTATGCGTAATACAGTTTTTGATCGGGCTCGGAAATATCGGCATAAATTTCCCCGGCAACCTGGTAGCTGCTAAAAACCCAATCAGCCAGGCTTTTAGCTTTAAGCGTTTCCCTTTGCTCTTTTGTAGAAAAGTTTATGGCTTTGGCATACTCGGTATAGCTCAGTTGCTGAAACTCAATAAGGTCTTCATCCCAAACCCGGTGCAGGTTTGAAGAAGCGGCAAACCATTTTACCTTTACGGAATTTCCGCCACGGTCATCGGGCCGGCCCACATGCATGGGCTGGTGCAGGTCGCCAATTAAATGAATCAAAAATTTAAGGTTAAATTGCTTTTGCTCCGGCGTTAGGTTTTTATTATATAATTCCGATACCAAAAGATTTATTTTATTATAAATATTATCGTGTGTGGCGGTTTCCAAAAAATGTTTTACCGAGTCGTAACTTAAGCCGGGTGACAGGTTTACATAATGCCAGGGATCGAGGTATTTTTTAGTAGAATCGCTTTTAATAAAATCCGGCCAGTTGCTTACCATGGCCAGGCTTTCGTTACCCAGTATTTTATAAATTTCTTTTTTAGCTTTTTTAGATAAATACGATTCGGCAATTTGTGCCACAATACGATGCCCCAGCAAACCCCAGGCATTGGCCTGAACCGGCAAATAGGCTAAAAAAGAACACAAAACCATCTTAAAAACCAGTTTTTTCATACTAATTTATTTTAATTCGATACAAAAAAGATCCTTTAATAAAACCAGGATTACATTGTAGGACCCGTAAAGTTAAACTTTTGAGGTTAAGTAAAGTCCTAATTTTGGTTTAGTTATTTTTGCAAACACAAAAATATTATGGCCCAACAACAAGACGACAAAGAATTGTTGCAGCAGTTTAAAGACCCCGCAACAAAAGAAAAGGCATTTACTGCTATTATTAAAAAATACCAGGAAAAGTTGTACTGGCATATTCGCCGTATGGTGGTTGACCATGAAGATGCTAATGATGTGCTTCAAAATATGTTTATTAAAGTATGGAAAAGCCTGGACAATTTTAGGGAAGACAGCCAGCTTTATACCTGGCTTTACCGCATTGCCACCAACGAAAGCCTTACATTTATTGAGCAGGCCAAAAAGAGGAGTACGGTTTCCATAAGTGGAGATGAGGAAAATTACCTGGCCAATAAGCTCCAGGCCGATAAAAATTTTGACGGCAAAAAATCAGAATGGAAGCTGCAATTAGCCATACAACAACTCCCTGAAAAACAAAGGGCCGTGTTTAACCTGCGTTATTTTAATGAAATGCCCTATGAAGAAATGAGTAAAGTGTTGGAAACCAGCGAGGGAGCATTAAAAGCCAGTTATCACCATGCAGTTAAAAAAATTGAAGATTATATCTTAAATCATTAAACCTTTTGCGTAAAAAAGCATCTAAACAGGTGATGAGCAATAGAAATGACATATTAAATGAATTAAATACCCTTAGCCCCTTGGTTGCGGGTATCCCGTTTGTAAATGTGTTTACCGTGCCGGAAGGGTATTTTAACCAGCTTGCCAAAGCCATTTTTATGAATACGGCGGAGGCGGAACAAATTGAAATGCCGGTTACCGGCAACGTACCCCAAGGGTATTTTGATGGGCTTGCCGGGAATATTATGGATAAGATAAAAAGCCTTGAAGCTGCCGCAAAAGAAGAAATTCAAGGTTTATCACCTGTACTTGCCTCAATTGGAAACAGCAATATTTTTACCGTACCCGATAATTATTTCGAAAATTCAGCAATGGCAATTGCCCAAAAAACAGGGGTAAATGCTGAAATGGAACTATTATCGGCGCCGGTTGCCGCTATTGGCAATAAAAATCCCTTTACGGTTCCGGATGGATATTTTAATACGCTAAGCCATTCCATCAATGCTGCACTTCCCAAAGAAGCCAGGCTGGTAAAAATGCAAAGCCGCTTTTGGGCAGTACGCTATGCTGCAGCTGCCGTTCTAGTGGGCTTGCTGGGTTTGTTCCTCTTTTTCTACTTTGATAAAAAAGAAACATCCCTAACGGATAATAACGTGCTTGCCGATGCCGGAAAAATTATTAAAAACAATAGTTTTGATGCTGAGTTTGCAACGCTTGACGCCGAGGATATAGAAAAATATCTTTCTAAATCCGGCGAAGATGTACAAGCGGCATTAGTAGCCAACAGCGCTTTGGAGAATGCTGAAAACCTGCCTGATGCCAGCGATTATTTTTTAGATGACAAAACTTTAGACAAATTTTTAAACAGCCATAATTTAAACAGCAATTAATAACCCTAATCTTTCGATTTAAACTTAAGCCAATGAAAAAGATTTTACTTACATCCATATTTTTCCTGGGAATGCTGCTACCCTTATTTGCCCAGCCCGGTGGGGATAAGCCCGCAAACGATCCCGGCCAAAAAATCCAGGCCTTATATATTGCCTTTATTTCAAGGGAATTAAAACTAACCGAAGCGGAAGCGCAAAAATTTTGGCCGGTTCATACCGAATTTGACAATGAAGTAAAAGCGGTAAAACCCGAAATGAATGAGCTGGACAGGCAACAGGCGGTTTTAAACATCAAGAAAAAATACCAGGATAGATTTGTGAAAATTATAGGCCCCGACCGTACCAATAACTTTTACAAAGTAGATGCGGAATTCAGAAAAAAACTGGTAGAAAGGCTTCAAAAACTTCGTCAGCAGCGCATGAATGGCGGCAAGCTTAAAAACAAAAAACTTAACTCAGGCGCTGATTGGGAATAATAAATAATTGACAGTTTTTTTTCATAATACCCCGTTAGTTCTAACGGGGTTTTCTGTAGAAATTTTACTATCCTTAACCACTTATAGAGCAAGCACTATATACTTGAAATAAAATACTAATAAAAGTTGGCTGTAATAAATTTTCCCCTAAATTTGCTTTAGGTGTTTTTCATAGGTTAGCAA
>JAFDZZ010000043.1 GCA_018266715.1 Bacteroidota bacterium | reverse complement strand
AGCGCTTGCATGGCATGCAAGAGGCCACCAGTTCGAATCTGGTATTCTCCACAAAGGTTGCATAAGGCAACCTTTTTCTATTTATGCTGGTCACAACAAGAGCAATAATAAAAGTTGTAAAGTTCAAATGCGGCCATAAAAAAACCTCCCAATGGGAGGCTTTTGATAGAAAAAAAATATTCTTATTGTGCAACTGATGCTGTAGAAGTTTTCTTTACTCCTTTTTTCATTGAATGTTTATCGGTTGAAGTAGCTTTTTTTACCGGAGTGGCAGCCGGTGTTGCTTGTTGTAATTTAGGAGTAACCGTATTGGTTTCTGAAGCAGCGCCGGAGTTAGAACCATTTAATTTAGCATATTCTTCTTTTGTTAAAACATCACCTTTAATGGTAATGCTCTTCATATCATCTGCACCGGCAAATTTTACGGTAAGGCGTTTTTCAAAATGTCCTACACCGGCAGCATTATACGTAGCTTTAATTTCACCGTTTTGGCCCGGGGCAATGGGAGATTTGGTATAGTCGCCAATAGTGCATCCGCAGGTGGGGTTCGCTTGTTCAATAATCAGGGGCTCTTTACCAATATTAGCAACTGTAAAAATTGCCGTGGTAGGGCTGCCCTGTTGTAATTTACCCATATCAATCACTTCAGTTTTAAATTTAGCTACATCGTCAGCTTTTTTTTGAGCAAAAGAAAATGTTGCAAAAGAGAACGCTGCAACGGTAAAAAGTAATTTTTTCATGTTCTGATTTTTATTTTTAGTTTGTTTAAAATTAATTCAAATCGTTAAGTGTTTCATTAGCGGGGGCGCTGGTTACCGGGGTTTTCCAAACTTCGCCCTTTATTTGAAAGGCGCTGTTTTGGTTGCCATTATAAGTTACGGTAATGGTTTTGGTAAAGGGGCCTTCTGCAGCAGCATTGTATCCTACGGTAATAATGGATGTTTCGCCGGGGGCAATTGTTTTTTCTTTATCCCAAACCGGAGTTGTGCAACCGCAACTGGCCTGTACATGGTCAATTTTATAAGGAGCTTTACTGCTGTTTATCACTTCAAAGATGTGGGTTACCGGCTTGCCCTGTGGAATTTTACCAAAATCAAATTCTCTTTCTTTAATTTGTATTCCTTCAACAGTAGTTGAAGATGCTGCAGGTGCGCCTCCATGATTATGACCGCTATGGTCATCCTTTTGAGCCATGGCAAAACTACCTGAAGCACAAATAATAGCGATGAGTAAAAGTTTTTTCATCTAAGTGTTTTAAGGAATCAAAGATAATAAATGCACTTAAAAATTACTAATTTGTAGGCCAGTTAGCAGATTTTTAACAAAAGCGAACAATTAAGTAAATTTGTATATAAATAATTGATAGCGTATGGGTAACAATATTGAAGATAACGAATCATTAAGTGAAAAATTGAGCTTCGATAATTTTCGTAATGAGGTGTTGGATGATTTTAAAGTAGCGTGTATCAGTCGGGAAACCAGCCTTTTAGGCAGGAGGGAAGTGCTTACCGGAAAGGCAAAATTTGGAATTTTTGGAGACGGTAAAGAAATTGCTCAAATTGCTATGGCTAAATTTTTTAAACCCGGTGATTTTAGAAGCGGTTATTACCGTGACCAGACCTTTATGTTTGCCAGTGGCCTTGCAACCGTGGAACAGTTTTTTGCTCAATTATATGCCGATCCGGATGTAAATAACGACCCTTTTAGCGCCGGAAGACAAATGAATGCCCATTTTGCCACAAAATTTGTGGATGAGAATGGCGCCTGGCTGCCCCTGGCTGAGTTGAAAAATGTTTCTTCAGATATTGCGCCTACTGCGGGTCAAATGGCCCGGGGACTGGGCCTGGCCTTTGCTTCTAAGGCTTTTAGAAATATTCCGGAGCTTCAGCAATATACTAACTTAAGTAATCGTGGAAACGAAATTTGTTTTTGCACTATAGGAGATGCGTCCACCAGTGAAGGGCATTTTTGGGAAACCATAAATGCAGCCGGAGTATTAAAAATACCATTGGCTGTTTTTGTTTGGGATGATGGTTATGGGATCTCTGTTCCCAAAAAATTTCAAACCACTAAAAGCTCTATTTCCGATGCGCTTGCTGGAATGCAAAAGAATGCCGATACCAACGGCCTGGATATTTATAAATTAAAAGGATGGGATTATGCAGGCATGTGTGAGGTGTTGGAATCTGCCATTCAAAAAATAAGAGATACCCATACCCCGGCACTTTTTCATGTGGAAGAAATTACACAGCCTCAGGGCCACTCCACTTCCGGCAGCCACGAACGCTATAAATCCGCCGAACGGCTGGATTGGGAAAAAGAATGGGATTGCATTAAGCAAATGAAAGAATGGTTGCTGGCCAATGCACTGTGTGATGAAGATGAGTTAAAGCAAATTGAAGACCAGGCAAAGCAACTGGTAAAAGAAGGCCGGCAATTAGCCTGGGAGAAATATATTACCCCGGTTAGGGCAATGCTGAATGAAGCCGTGGAAATCATTCAAACTTCATCACCCGATCATGAATCCATTCAAAAAATTATTACCGAACTCAGGTCAATAAAAGAGCCCTTACGCAGGGATGTTTTAAAAGCGCTGGCAACTTGTGTCCAGCTCCATGAACTTAATGGCAATAAAAGTACCGGCCTGGAAACCTATTATCAAAACCTGCTGAATAACACCGCCAGGGTTTATGACAGTCATTTATATAACCAGGGTGAAAAATCTGCTTTAAATGTGAAGGGGGTTAATGCTGAATATGCGGAAGATGCACCGGTAATTAACGGTTTTGAAGTGTTGAATAAATACTTTGATGCCTTGTTTGCCGCAAATGCTAAAGTGATGGCTTTTGGAGAAGACCTGGGTATGATTGGCGACGTAAACCAGGGTTTTAGCGGCCTGCAGGAAAAATATGGAAAGCGCCGCATATTTGATACGGGAATAAGGGAGCTAACCATCATAGGGCAGGGGATTGGGCTTGCTTTAAGAGGCCTTCGTCCCATTGCAGAAATTCAATACCTGGATTATTTATTGTATGGATTACAACCGCTAAGTGATGATGTGGCTACTACACATTTTAGAACGGCAGGCCAGCAAAGTGTACCCATCATTGTACGCACCCGTGGCCACAGGCTTGAAGGTATTTGGCATAGCGGCAGCCCAATGGCTGTTGTAATAAATGCGCTTAGAGGCATGTATGTATGCGTACCCAGAAATATGGTACAAGCCGCAGGAATGTATAATACGTTATTAGAAAGTAATGATCCGGGGCTTATTGTAGAATGTTTAAACGGGTATCGTTTAAAAGAAAAATTACCCTCCAATTTATTGGAATTTAAAATAGCCCTTGGGGTACCTGAAATTATACGCCCGGGTGAAGATATTACCTTGGTAAGTTATGGCTCCACCTTGCGTATTGTGGATGAAGCGGCAGGCATTCTGCAATCATCGGGCATTAGTTGTGAAGTAATAGACGTACAAACCCTTTTGCCTTTTGATATCCATCATGCGATTGTACAATCGCTTAAAAAAACCAATAGAATAATTTTTATTGATGAAGATGTACCCGGTGGAGCTACGGCATTTATGTTCAATAAAGTAATGGAAGAGCAGGGAGGTTACCGGCACCTGGATGTAAGCCCACGAACCATTACGGCAAAAGATCACCGGCCAGGTTATGGAAGTGATGGGGATTATTTCAGCAAACCCAATACCGAAGATATTATAAGGGCAGTAAAGGAAATGATGGCCGAATAATCCGTTAGCCTTGAATTTCAACCTGGCAAATTCCTTTATAAAAAATTATGAAACCGGCAGGTTATACTTTTTCGGCCATATCCGGAATTTTTTCGGCTTTGTAAGCCCCGGCATCCAACTTTTTCTTTGTTTGCTCAAAGGCTTTGAGTGTGCGTTCAATATCTTCATCACTGTGTGCGGCCGTTGGAATAATACGATAAATAATATCCCCTTTTGGAATAACAGGATAAACTACAATCGAACAAAAAATGTGGTAGTTTTCTCTTAAGTCCATTACCATTTGAGTGGCTTCCGGCACATCGCCTTTCATATAAATAGGTGTAACCGGGCTGTTGGTTTGGCCAATGTCAAATCCCCGTTCTTTTAATCCTGCCTGGAGTTTATGCACATTGTTCCATAATTTTTCCCTAAGCTCCGGCATAGTTTGCAACATTTCCATCCGCTTCATCATTCCATCTACAATTATTAATGGAAGGCTTTTTGCAAAAATTTGAGAACGTACATTATACCTTAAGTACATTAAAATATTTTTGGGCCCGGCAATAAATGCGCCAATACTTCCCATGCTTTTTACAAAGGTGGAAAAATATAAATCCACTTCATCCTGGCACCCCTGTGCTTCATCGGCGCCGGCGCCGGTTGGTCCCATATAACCAAAGCCATGGGCATCATCAATCAATAACCGGAAAGGATAATTCTTTTTTAAGGCTACAATTTCTTTTAAAATACCCTGTTCACCATCCATGCCAAATACCCCTTCGGTAATCACTAAAATACCGCCCCCGGTTTTTTCTGTCATTTTTACGGCTCGCTGTAATTGTTTTTCACAATCGGCAATGTCGTTATGCTTAAAGGCATAGGTTTGGCCCATGTGCAGGCGTATTCCATCCACAAGGCAGGCATGGCTTTCGGCATCATATACAATTACATCACGCCGGTTGGTAAGCGCATCAATGCAACTCATTATGCCCTGGTAGCCAAAATTCAGCAACATGGCATCTTCTCTTTTTACAAATTGGCTGATTACTTTTTCCAACTCTTCATGCTGGGCAGTGTTACCACTCATCATTCGGGCTCCCATTGGGTTTCCCATGCCGTATTTTGCAGCCGCTTCCGTATCTGCTTTTCTCACTTCGGGGTGGTTTACCAGCCCTAAGTAATTGTTCAGGCTCCATACAAT
>JAFDZZ010000042.1 GCA_018266715.1 Bacteroidota bacterium | reverse complement strand
ATTGAATGGCTGGAAGATTATTTAAATGCCGCAAAAGTAACCCTGCTGCTGGTTACCCACGACCGATATTTTTTAGATGCCGTATGTAACGAAATTGTAGAAATAGACGACGAAAATGTATATGTTTATAAAGGCAGCTACGATTATTTTTTAGCTCAAAAAGCACATCGCTTCAGCGTACAGCAAAGCGAGTTGCAAAAAGATAAAAATATTTATAGAAAAGAGCTGGAGTGGATGCGTAAGCAACCCAAGGCCCGAACCACAAAAAGCAAAAGCCGGCAGGATGCTTTTGCCAACCTGGAAGATAAAGTAAGTAAACAAAAAGAAGTGGCAGAGCTTTCCTTGCAGGTAAAAATGACAAGGCTTGGAGGAAAAGTATTGGAAATGAAAAAACTCTATAAAAGTTTTGGCGATAATGTATTGGTAAAAGGCTTTGATTATACATTTAAAAAAGGCGAACGCATAGGCATTGTTGGGAAAAATGGGGTGGGAAAAAGTACTTTTTTAAAACTGGCTTTGCAGCAACTGGAGCCGGATAGCGGCAAGGTAAACCATGGCGAAACGGTTGTGTTTGGTAATTTTAACCAGGAAGGCTTGCAATACAAAGAAGATAAAAGAGCTATTGAATTTGTAAAAACATTTGCAGAGTTTTTTCCGCTTGCCGATGACTCAAAAATAAGCGCCAGCCAGTTTATGGAAAAATTTGGCTTTACGGCCGAGCAGCAATATACCCCACTGAGCAAATTAAGCGGCGGTGAAAAACGCAGGTTACATTTGCTGAGTATTTTATTTACCAACCCTAACTTTTTAGTGCTGGATGAACCTACCAACGACTTAGATTTACAAACTTTGCGTACCCTGGAAGAGTTTTTACTGGATTTTCCGGGTTGCATTTTAATTGTGAGCCACGACAGGTATTTTATGGATCGTATGGTAGATCATCTTTTTGTTTTTGAAGGCAATGGCCGCATTACCGATTTTCCGGGAAACTACTCTCAATACCGGGAAAAGTTAAATCAAAAGAAAAACAATGCTGCTAAAGATGAGGAAAAAGAGCGGGCTAATCCTGCCGGGGTAAATTCCGGCGAAAGCAGCAGCACACCCAAAAAACTTTCATTCAAAGAGAAGTTTGAATTTGAGAACCTGGAAAAAGAATTAACTCAATTACAGGAAGAAAAAAAATTACTCGATGAAAAAATGGCCCTTTCCTTACCGTATGATGAGTTGCAAAAAGCTGCAGCAAGAATGGGTTTGGTACTCCAGCTCATTGATGAAAAAGAAATGCGTTGGCTTCAGCTGAGCGAGCGGCTGTAGTGTTAAACATTTACCTGGTAAGCGGTTGTAAATTTTTTTGATTTGTTTTTCTCCAATACCAGCAATCCAATTTTATTATTAAAGGCATCGGGTGCTGCGCTAAGGTTTTCAATGGCTATGCTCTTTCGATGAGGGGCTGTATAAATTTGCAGAAAAGGGTACGCTTTTTTCGGCTGGATTTTCAGCACGAGCCCATTTTCCGGATTTTTCAATTGTAAAGCTGATTTATACCCTTTTTTGATTTTGAAACAATGGTCAAATGCAGTTTCACCTATGGTAGAAAATTTAGAAAAATGCGTAAAGGCCTCTGTTTTTCCTGTAGGGATGAGTTCGTTGTCAAAAACCAGTTTTCCTGAAACATTCATTTGCATCGTTAAATCATTAATACTCCGCCCAAGGGTAAAATAGGGGTGCCAGCCATCGCTTATAGGAATTTTAGTCTTTCCGTTATTGGTGATGGTTGTAGTTATAATGAGCTTGTAATTTTTTTGAAGCTCGTAACGAATATCACAAGTGTAGAAAAAAGGGTAGCCGGTATCATCGGCCCGGTAGGTATAGCGCAGCAATATCCAGGCGCTGTCTTTACTTTTTTTGGTTTTAACTACCTGGAAGGGTTTCCGGTAAATTAATCCATGTAATGCATGTTTACCGTGGTAATACCCCTTTACTTTATGTTCTTTTTTTTTATACAAATAGATTCCATTCTTTAGCCGGCATACAAATGGCGAAAGTTTGGCGCTTCTAAAACCTTTGGATTCACAATTTTCATTAAAATCCTCCCCGTTTTCGTAGCCCTCAATGATATTAACAACATTGCCTTTTTTAAAAATAGTAAACGCATTAAGTATGGCCCCGCATTCGGGTAAAATTTCTGCGTTGCATTTTCCTTTTTTATCCGATAAAATAATTTTATTAAATCCGTTTTCTTTTTTTTGAATGATGTTAAACATGTGAAATTTTTTTTAGGTAACTCCCTTAATCTTTATTTCTTCCAAAACCGATGCAATGCGCTCGTCAAGCGTTTCAAAATCGGTATAACCTTTTGCTAAAAGATAAAAATGCGTTTCCCCGTTTTGCAAAAGCAATTGTGGGTAACCGGTAACTTTTAATTGCTTGCAGAGCGTAAAATCGTAATAAGCTTTTTCTTTAAACACTTCCGAATTTAATTTTTCAAAAAAAGGATCTGCATCAATGGAATATTTTTCAAGCAAATGGCGGTAGGCTTCATTATCGGTAAGGTCACGCCCTTCCTTAAATAAGGCATGTTGTAAATCAGCTATAAATGCTATCTGTCTATCCGGGAAAATTTCTTTAAAAATACTCAAGGCTATAGCCGGCTTTTCTGAATTGGGGAACCAGTCACTTTCCTCAGGATGAAAAATATGCCAAAGATAATCTTCGCCAAATTTTATACCGGTGAGGGTTTCTACATTTTTATAGGCTCCTTGTATGTAAGCTGCCGAGGCTTTTATTGAAACCGGCTTTTCCGGTAAAATCATCCCACCGCTAAGTACCTCAATATGAAATTGAGTATGGTACCGGGCATTAATTTTTTGCATTACCGGGCTAAATCCATAACACCATCCGCACCAGGCATCATAGCAATAAATAAATACAGGCTGCATGGTATAAAGGTACGACGGAAAAAAGCGAAAAGGAATTGTGCTAAAAAATGAATAAATGTTGGCCGGGCAAAAAAAACTTCACACCGGTTTGTGTGAAGTTTCCTGTGTAGTCCCGACAGGAATCCCTGCCTGCCGGCAAGCAGGGAACCTTTTCACTTTAAAAATTGCCTGGATAAATCTTAAAGTTTATCCATCACTCTTGGGTGAAATGAAATTTATTTTGTAGTCCCGACAGGAATCGAACCTATATCAAAAGTTTAGGAAACTTCTATTCTATCCATTGAACTACGGGACCAAAACTCAAAATGGAGCGCAAAAATAATCAGTTTCAGGCATTTGGCATAGTAATTCTTTAATCTAAGTGGTTGGCTTATCTTTGCACCCAATTTTTACAGTATGAAGTGGTTGAATGTAATTATCAAATATCGTCCCTGGCTGGGTATTTTGTTCTTGGCTATTGCCATTTTTGTGAATTATAAAGCCGGGTTTTGGCCTTCGTTTATCCTCTATTTAATAGGCGTTATTTTACTTGCCGGCCATTTTTTATTTGGCCCAATGCGACTTATACAGGAGTATATCGAAAACGGCGACCTGGAAGGCGCCAAAAAAATTATTGCCTCAATTAAATTCCCGGGGTTATTGATAAAGCCTGTACGTTCAGTGTATTATACCATTAAAGGCAATTTAGATATGGCTGAACAAAATTTTGACAGTGCGGAAACTAATTTGAAAAAAAGTCAAAATTTAATGGGCGGCGGCGGTTTATTATCCGGGCAGTTAAAGCAGGCGGAAGGCGCTAATAAACTGCAGTTGGGCATGTTGGCTATGCAAAAAGGGAACATGAAAGAAGCCGAATCTTATATTAGGCAGGCCATAAGGGCAGGGTTGCCCGATAGCGAAAATAATGCTGCAGCCTACCTTCAACTTTGCAGTATTATGATGAATAAACGTGAATTTAGGGCGGCTAAACAATACTTTGCAAAGGCAAAATCCTACAAACCCACTACTCCGCAAATTGTAGATCAAATAAAGCAGGTTGAAAAATATATAGCCCGAATGCCCGGCTAAACCAAAAGAGATTGGAAAGGAATTTGCTCAATAAATTCTCCCGGCAATAACAAATGGCTGTGCATACCTAAATTTTTTGCTGCATTAATATTCACCGGGGTATCATCAATAAAAAGGGTTTCTTCAGCCGTTATTTGTGCATCTTTAAGTACATATTCAAAAATTGCGGCATTTGGTTTTCTTAAACCAATATGGTGCGAAAAATAGGCTTTTGTAAAAAAGTCATCTAAAGTGCTATGCCCTGTTTCTTCTTTTAAAATTTTATTAAATGCACTGTAATGAATGGCATTGGTATTACTCAAGAGGTAAAGGCTGTAGTTTTCTTTTAAGGCAGGCAGATATTGGAGGCTTTTTAGCCTAAAATCCAGCAACATGGCATTCCAGGCATTGGTTAATTCCTGCTCCGTAAAGGGTTTGCCTGCAACATTCGTAAGGGTATAGAAAAACTCATCGGCACTTACCGACCCGGTTTCCAGGGCTGCAAACAACTCATTAGCAGCATGCTGGTTATACATGCTATGGAAATCGGTAAATCCAAGGTCTATAAACGCTTTTTCCGTTTTATGAATATCTAAATTTAGTAATACGCCACCAAGGTCGAAAATGATATTTTTTATAGTAGCCATTAAATTTTAAAAATTCGTTTCCGCAAATATCCGAATTTGCTTAGTTTTGCACCCTTGTTATTTAAAAAATAACAGGGCCTATAGCTCAGTTGGTTAGANNCGTCGGGATGGTCCCTGGTTCGAGCCCAGGTGGGCCCACAAGAAAGGTTTTGAACGGAGCAGTTCGAAGCCTTTTTTTATTTCATCAATTGAAGATTTTCATTTGCAAAGGGATGTAGAGCATCCCGACAGATTCTCGTCGGGATGGTCCCTGGTTCGAGGCCAGGTGGGCCCACAGGAAAGGTTTTGAACGGAGCAGTTTGAAGCCTTTTTTAAAGTAAAGGCAAAAAGTTATATTAATTTTTCATTAAGGGCTTTTGATACGGCTTCTGTTGCAGAATGTACCTGCAATTTTTCATAAATCCTTTTTATATAGGTGCGGATGGTTTCAAAGGAAAGATGCGTTTCGCCGGCAATCATTTTATAACTGTTGCCTTTACATAAATATTCCAATATTTCCTGCTCTCTTTTTGTAAATCCATAATCGTTGGTTTTGTATTGTTGCATTGACATAACAACCATTTTAGCAATACTTGGACTCATAGGGGCTCCGCCTTCGAGTGCATCCTGAATGGCAGGGAGAAGTTTTTCTGAAGCATGCTTTTTTAGCAGGTACCCGGAAGCGCCGGCACAAATAGCATCTAATACGTTTTTATTGTCATCAAAAACAGTAAGCATTATAATAATGATGGATTTATTAAAAGATCTTATTTTTTTAACGGCTTCAATTCCTGTCATACCGGGCATATCTATATCCATAAGTAAGATGTCCGGGTTTATCTCTTTTACATGGTTGCCGACTTCATTGCAATGACTAAATACACCCGAAACCTCAAACCCATTATTCATTAGAATAAGGTCGGCAAGGCTTTTGCGTAAAGCATCATTATCCTCAAAAATGGAAATTTTTTTGTTCATATTCAAGAGCTAAGGTAGCGCATATTCAGCAGCGTTTTATACCATAAATTGGGAGGTCATCATTGCAAGTACATAAATTTAAACCGGGCAGTTTAATTCAATAGTAGTGCCTTTTTGAGGTAACGATGTAACGCTTAAAGCAGCGTTGATATTTTTTGCCCTTTCTGTCATGTTTTTTAATCCATTACCCGTTTTTATGCTGTTGGGGTCAAATCCAATCCCATCATCACTTATTTTCATGCATAGCGAATGGTTGGTATGTGTAATCGTTATGTTTAATGTATTGCTTTTACTGTATTTAACTACGTTGTTAACGGCTTCTTTAAAAATCAGGAAAATATTTTTTCGTTGATCAGTGGCGAGTTTTATGGAATCAATTTTTTGAGGAATATTGAAATGCAGGGCAATATGCTGCGGTTCGCAGAGTTCCGATGAAAATTGTTTCATCCTAATGAGGATGTTTTCAAAATTATCGTAGCGTGGGTTTAGTGACCATACAATATCACTCATGCTATCCATCGTTTTTCGGGCCTGTGAGCGAATTTTTTCCAATTGTTCTTTCATTTTTCCCGGATCGTCTTTTATCAAAGCAATACGGCTGTTAATATCAATGCTGGATAAAGAAGACCCAATATCATCATGTAAATCGCTGGCAATATTTTTCCTCAGGTTTTCTTCAATAAAATGCCGGGTTATTTTTTTGGAGCAGATATCTGCAATTTTTTGTAAGATGCGTAAATGCCTGCGGGTATAAAACCCTTTTTTACGGTGCTCAGAATCAATAACGCCTAACAATCTACCTTCTAAAACAATGGGAACGGCAATTTCCGATCGCCTGGCTGCATCATCTACAATATAGCGGGGGTCTTTTCGGGTGTCGGCAATGATTTCTGGTGCTAAATTTTTGGCTACAGAGCCCACTATTCCGTTTCCAACGGGTATTTCAATGGCCTGGAGTATGGAATGACCCGATGGGTTTTTGGCTCCAAATGCAGACTTTTGAACCAAAACGTTACGCTGTTCGTCAAAACTGTAAACAACACAGTCTTCAAACTTTAACCTTGAGATACAATTTTTGGAAATGTCCCAAAATACATCTTCTAAGGTATTTTGATTGTATAAAGAAGTGGCAAAGTAGTTGAGGATTTTTTCTTCATTCACCTTTCGTTTATAAGAGCGTAACCATAATAATGAACTCATTAATGCAAGCGCCAGGAAAACAGAAAAATACCACCATTTTATTTGTTTGTTTTTTTCTTTAAGCAGGTTTATTTGCACTTCTTTCTTTTCGTTCTCATAGCGTTCTTTTATTTCACTGGTTTTTACCATTTGGTCGGCCAGGTTAATACTGTCTTTTTTTTGATTGGCAATTTTTAAAAAATCAAATGCTTTATGCCAATTGCCGCTTTCCTGGTAAAGCGTTGCCAACTCCAAACTGGCATCATACGTGTAATTGGGCAGGTTTAGGCTATCGTTGATAGTATAAGCATATAATAAATAACGCTCCGCTTCTTTGTATTTTTTCATTTTACGCAGGGTCATACCCATTAAAAAAGACTCAAAAGCGATATCGCTTATATTACCCAGTTTTTTAAAAAGGGTATAAGCCATCGTATAATGTTCAAGGGCGGTGGCAAATTCATTTTTGTTTAAATAGGCATTGGCAAGATTTTCATTTGCATAAGCCGCAGCATAGTCGCCAAGATTGTAATCGGTAATGATTTGAAGGGATTTAATGCCAATGGAAATACTGCTGTCCGGCAGGTTCATCGAAATGTACAATATACTCAGGCTGGATGCGGCTGCATTAAATCGAAAATAATCCCCTTTTTCTAAAAACCCTGCCATAGCCAATTTAAAATATTCTGCTGATTTTTTATAATCACCGGTTTCCCGGTAAACAATGCCAAATAACCGCTGGATGTTATTTTGAATTTTTTGGGTTTTTTGCATTACCGTTTTATCGCTTCCCTTTAGAATTAGGGTAGCCAATGAATCACTTTCAGTTAAAATTTTTATGGCTTTATCAAAACGGGTTTGTTTATTATAAACTTCTGCAAGATTAATTTTCACACAAAGTAAATTGTACTCATCTTTTAAAGAGGTAAATATGGTGTGCGACTTTTGTAAATAATAAATGGATGAATCATAGTTCCCTTTAAAATGCCAGGCCCAACCCATAGAGTTACAGGCTTCTGCCATAGCAGATTTGTTGTTTGATGATGTGGCTGCAGTTAAAGCTTCGCCGGCCATTACCAGTGCAGCATCGGAGTTTTTATGAGCAAGCTCAAAGGCGGTACGGGCTTTTTGTGTTATGCTGCTATCGGCCTGGGCAAAATTATTTTTCCAGCCAATTAAACTAAAAAGAAATAGTATAGACCTTAAAAAACACATACTTTGAAGGAGGATGAATTTTAACAAGTTAAAAAGAATATTGAAAATCAGGCAGATATTTCCCGTGTATTTTTTGTTTTTGAGGCATTAAATGCAAACAACGGGCAATGCAAACCTGGTTTAGAAACTAAAGCAGTAACTTTATCATCCTAAAGTTTAAATCATGTACGTATTTAATTTAAAGAAACCGATTGCCATTGGCGCCGATCATGCAGGTTTTGATTGTAAAGAAGACCTGGTATCGTTTATTGAAGCCAAAGGATTAAAATATAAAGATTTTGGAACGTTTAGCAGGGATTCGGTTGATTACCCCGATTTTGCCCACCCGGTAGCCAGCGCCGTGGAAAGCGGAGAATATGCCTTTGGTATTTTGTTGTGTGGTAGCGCCAATGGCGTAGCCATTACAGCCAATAAGCATCAGCATATACGGGCGGCTATTTGCTGGGGCGAAGAACTGGCCGAACTGGCCAGGAAACATAATAATGCCAATATTATTTGTATTCCTGCACGGTTTATTACGGATGGCCTTGCCGAGAAAATGCTCGATACATTTATGAATACTGAATTTGAAGGAGGCCGGCATGAGCGCAGGGTAGAAAAAATATCCTGCTGACAAAAGGGTTACCGTTTATATAGTTTTAAGAAGATATCTACTATTAATTCTTTATTTTTCCTGTAAGAAATCAATTTAAGGATAAGCGCCCTTTTATTAAGGCAGACTCATATCCTTTGATACCATTAAAACGCCCATCACAATAAAATACAACACATGAAAGGTTTGTTCTTATTACCCCTTTGCTTTTATGCAACCATTTCGCTTGCTCAAAAAAGTAATCCTGAAAAATTTGCCAAAACTATTACGGTACAAGACCTTCACCGGCACCTCGCCATTATAGCGGGCGAAGAAATGGAAGGAAGGGAGACCGGCACTCCCGGTCAGCAAAAAGCGGCAGCCTATATCCGTAATTTTTTTGAAAAAACCGGGTTATCTTTTCCTGCTGCTTTGAAGGGTTATGAGCAGTTTTATCCTTTGCTCTCAGACTCGCTGCTTACGGCAACCTTAAAAGTCAATAACGCCGAAGCCGTGTATGGCAAAGATTTTATAACCCCTGTTTCCAGGAATAGTACTGCGGTATTTAATGCCAGCGAAATTGTATTTATGGGATATGGTATTGATGATGAAAAATATTCAGATTACAACGGGGTGGATTTAAAAGGTAAAGTGGCGCTGTTTCTATTGGGCGAACCGAAAGATGCCGATGGAAATTATGTAATTAGCGGAACCAAAAGAATTTCCGCATGGACTTTTCCCGGCTTATCAAAAAAACTGGCCATTGCCGCAAGTAAAGGCGCTGTGGGCGCATGGGTGATAAGCCCAATGGGAAAAGGGTTTTCGGAACGAACCATTGCCCGCAGCAAAAAAGAAAATCCTTATTATGCCGGAAACAACAGGGCTGTAGCTTTAAATTTTGCAGAAATCAGTCCCGATTTTGCGGCACAACTATTTTCACCTTCATTTAATGAAATAATTGCCCGTGGTAAGCGGGGCGAACCATTTTCAATTAATGACAGGTTAACGATACCGGCAAATTCCGAACTCTCCATAACTAAAAAGCAGGATACCATTTGGGCCAGCAATGTATTAGGAGTTATTGAGGGTACCGATAAAAAAGATGAATATGTATTTGTTACGGCGCATTACGATCACCTGGGAAAACACGATGGTAAAATCTATTACGGCGCCGATGATGACGGAAGCGGTACGGTGGCTGTAATGGAAATGGCAGAGGCTTTTGCAAAAGCAAAAGCTGCCGGTAAAGGGCCAAGGCGTACCATGGTTTTTATGACCGTTAGCGGTGAGGAAAAAGGGCTTTGGGGAAGCGAATATTATAGTGAAAACCCCGTTTTCCCTTTGGATAAAACCAGCGTGGATTTAAATATTGATATGATTGGCCGTGTAGATACGGAAAGAAAACTTGCCGATACACTAAATTATGTTTACGTTGTAGGTCACGATAAAATTAGCAGCGACCTGCCTTTAATTAACGAAGCGGTAAATCAAAAATATACCGGCCTTACGTTGGATTACAAATTTGACGACCCCAATGACCCGGAACGAATTTATTTTAGAAGTGACCATTATAATTTTGCCCGTAAAGGGGTGCCGGTTTTATTTTTTTATGATGGCATGTTAAAAGCTGATTATCATAAACCGACGGATACCATTGAAAAAATTACCTGGGCGCTCTATGAAAAAAGGGCTAAAATGATTTTTTATACCGCATGGGAAATGGCCAACAGGGAAGATATGCTGAAAAGAGATAAACCTATTCCTACTTCTACAAGGTTTTAAAATATAAAGCCTTCGCCTGGCTTATTTGAGGAGTTCGGCAAGTTCCTTGTCCCATTGGCCGGTTTTGCCGTATTCCACCACCCGGCCCACTTCTTTACCTTCCTTCAATACAATGATGGTAGGTACGTTGATAATGTTAAAGACATGGGTAAGGTTTCCCAATGATTTTTTTTCACGGGTTACCCCTATAAAACTGATGTCATTATCGGCAATACCGCTTTGCTCCTGGAGTTTAAAAAATTTGGGTAAAATAAATTGCGTGTCTTCGCACCAGGTACCCCCAAAAATCAAAAATTGATATTTCCCTTTTGCTCCTTCCATGGCATTCAGCACGGTTGGCGTAGCACTATACCCATTATGGCTGTTGATATACCATTTAAAATCTTTTTCATCATTAATAAGAATGTATTTACTGATTAACCCATTGAGAATAAGGGTGCCTTTATGGGTACTGTCTTCGTAAGACACATAAGGGCTTTGTGCATTGGCCAGCAGGCTCAGCAAAATAAGTGCTAAGGGAAAAACGGTTTTTTTCATGGTTATAAATTCGCTTTCAGTTCGTTTAAAAAAGTTTTGAGCTTTTGGAGGGTTTCAATTACGGCATAGTTTTCTTCGGCCTGTTTATTTTTTTTAATAAACTCTTTTGCCCCATCAATGGTAAATTTTTTTTGCCGTAAAAGGTGATGGATCATTTTCAGGTTTTTAATGTCTTCGGGCCGAAACAACCGGTCGCCTTTACCGTTTTTCCTGGGCTTGAGGATGTCGAACTCTTTTTCCCAGAAGCGCAGCAGCGATACATTAGCTTTAAACATTTCTGCAACGGCGCCAATAGAATAGTACTGCTTACTAAAAAGAATTTCATCTTCCGGCACTTCAACTAAATCGGCCGTTAAGGCCATGTCGCTCAATTTCATACGGCCCCGGGTAGCACTTTTTTTTGCAGGTTGTTTTGAGGGGACTTTTGTGCCGGCAAGCTCTGGAACCTCACGAATTTGAGGGTCTAATAGAACGTTTTCTGCCTTTTTTAATTGAGGCTTGCTTCCTGGTTCCGGAAAATCAGTAAAATCAAATGCAATTTGTGTAAGGGTTTTTTTCACTATACAAAACTAAGCTATTGTAAATTGTAAACAATAGTGATGCCAATTTGAGCCGCTAATAATCTGTACGGCCAAATAAAGGTTCCGACATGCTTATTTGCTGCAAATCATATTTTCCGGCCATTTGCTTAGTTGTTCAGCATTAGCGGCATTACCAGCATCAGCAGCTTTTCGCCATCGGCTTCTTCCACAGGTTTTATGATGCCGGCCTTTGTTGCGGTGCTGAGTTCCATATTTATTTCATCGCTATCGGCGCCGCTGAGCATTTCAATTAAAAATTTTGCATTAAAAGCAATTTGCAGGTCTTCGCCATCGTACTGGCAGGCCATGCGTTCGTTACCTTCAAAACTAAAATCCACGTCCTGGGATGATAATTGTAATTCGCTGCCGCTAATACTTAATGCAACCTGGTTGGTGCTTTTATTGCTAAACACGCTTACCCTGCGTAAGGCATTTTGAAAACTGCTGCGGTTTACCGTCATTTTATAAGGGTTATCTGCCGGAATCACCACTTTGTAATCGGGAAAGCGGGCATCAATAAGCCGGCACACAAGGTCGGTGCCGCCATGCTTTACAAATAAGTGGTTGCTGTTGTAAGAAATCGTTAATTCATCTTCATTATCAGGCAATGAACTTTTTAACAGGTTCAACGGTTTTTTGGGAACAATAAAAAAACTTTTCTCGGGGCAGCTTACATTGCTATAGGTGAGTTTTACCAGGCGGTGTGCATCGGTAGCCACAAAACTGATGCTTTTTTTATCCAGCTCAAAAAACACCCCGGTCATTGCAGGCCGCAGGTCATCGGTACTTACGGCAAAAACCGTTTTATTGATGGCGTTGAGCAACTGTGCCGACGTCATGGTAAAACTGCTGGATTCATCGGCCGCAGGCTCTTTGGGGAAATTATCGGGGTTTTCGCCCATCACTTTATACTTACCGTTGTCGCTGGTAATTTCTACGGCAAAGTTTTTATCAATATTAAAAGTGAGCGGTTGCTCGGGCAGGTTTTTTAAAGAGTCGAGCAATATTTTTGCCGGAATGCATACTTTACCGCTGTCTTTAGCTTCAATATCCAAATGCACTTTCATTACGGTTTCCAGGTCGGTGGCCGTAACGGAAAGTTTATTTTTTTCAATTTCAAATAAAAAATCTTCTAAAATGGGTAAAACCGTATTGGCATTTATTACGCCGCTGATTTGCTGCAATTGTTTGAGTAAATACGATGACGATACAATAAACTTCATAAACCTTTTTTAATTATTGGCCAAAGATAAAAGATTGCCATTAAAGCAATACAAATAATTTGTTTTTTTGAATAGGCTCAAAACTAAGCCGTTACGCTTGTTTTTATTTAAGGAAAGGAGATTAATTTCCCACAAAAAAGATAGGCTTTTGCACAGTACATTTGCTTATGTACAGGCTTAATATTGGAAAAGAGAAGGCATGGCAAAAAATAAAGCATTATTGTGCATACCAGGAGCGCAGCCATAAAGAGGTAAAAGAAAAGCTCTATGGTTTTGGGTTGTACAAAGCTGATGTGGAAATGTTGCTAACACAGCTTATAGAAGAAAACTACCTTAATGAAGAACGGTTTGCACTGGCTTTTGCCGGTGGTAAATTTCGGATGAAACAATGGGGCAGGCAAAAAATAAAATATGAGCTAAAGCAAAAACAGGTAAGCGATTATTGTATTAAAAAAGCGCTGGCCGCCATTGATGGGGAGCAATATGAAAAGGTTTTGTATAAAATGGCTACCGGCAAACTCAATGCTTTGAAAACAGAAAAAAACCTATTGCTTAAAAAAAGAAAATTGCAGCAATATTTAATGCAAAAAGGTTTTGAAACCGCAATTATTACCAAAGTGATAGATGAACTTTTTTAAATTTATACTATGGCCGAAGATTTACATATTATTTCCGGCAGCAAAGAAGAAATGTACAAGGCGTTATTGCCACAGGTAAAGGCTTTGCTGCATGGCGAAACAGACCTTATTGCCAACATGGCCAATATGGCTGCGGCTTTAAAGGAGCAGTTTGGCTGGCATTGGGTAGGGTTTTATTTGGTAAAGGAAGATGAATTGGTTTTGGGACCTTTCCAGGGGCCGGTGGCTTGCACAAGAATTAAATTAGGCCGTGGTGTATGCGGTAGGGCCTGGCAAAAAAAGGGAACTTTGACTGTGCCCGATGTAGAAAAATTTCCCGGCCATATTGCCTGCAGCAGTTTATCCAAATCGGAAATTGTGATACCGGTTTTTAATAATAATAATGAAGTGGCTGCCGTGCTGGATGTGGATAGCGACCAACTCAACCACTTTGATGCAATCGACCAAAAGTATTTGGAAGAAATGGTGGGCCTTTTGAAACTATAAATTTTACTGTTGTGTTTTTTACCAGCGCCGGAAAGAACAATTTCGGCCGGGAAGGATACCGAGCGATAGGGAAAATTGATATTTTTGCCCCCACTCTAGCGCAGATATGCAGCTTAGCCTCGAGCCGATGTGTATCTGTGCCCCTTGTATATGGCTTGTGATAATACTCCAGCCATACATTTCTAAATCTTTCTCTTTTTGGTAATACCTGGTACTCTTTAAAATTATTTCTTTATACTCATTTCGAATAAATAAATCTATCCAGTTGATAACCGAGAAACATACAAAATACAATTTACTATTATCGAAAAAATTTATATTTATTGCTCATAGGCTAAATATACAAAAAGAGTGCGGCAAACTTTATGTTTAAATTTTATTGGCACAGATACACCAACACACATTTGCTGGGCTGCATATCTGCGCCAGTGTAGGTACCACTTACCGAACTTTTTAACTGGGATTAATTTTTCTTTACGCTTTTTTTCTTCTTTGGTGAAGGCTCATTATCCTTCCAATCCCATAAATAGCGGCAGGCATAAGTGCGGTAAGGCTTCCATTTTTCGGCAATTTCGAGCATTTGTATTTGCAGGTTTTTTTTATTGCTGCCATCCAGCTTGTACAGTCTTATCATGGCTTGCTGTATGCCCAGGTCGCCGGTTGAAAAAACATCTTCCCTGCCCAGGGTAAACATGAGTTGCATTTCGGCCGTCCACTGGCCAATGCCTTTTATTTGCGTAATAAAGGCTACAAATTCTTCATTGCTCATTTTATGCAGGCGGACATCGGTTATTTTATTTTTAGTAAAAAAGCGGCATACATTCTGCACATAATTTGCTTTGGCATTGGAAAGGCCAATGCTGCGGAGCATATCAAATGGTACGTTGAGAATATCATCGGGTGTAGGTGTTTTTTTATTAAAGAGCTTTAAAAACCGGGTATAAATTACTTCGGCAACTTTGGTGCTTAACTGCTGGCTAATGATGGAGCCGCATAAATGCAGGTGGATATTTTTTTTACGGATAAGCTTATACTCCTCCTGTGCTTCTACCAGTTTTTTGAGTTTTTTATCCTTGCTTAAATGAGTGCGGTGCACCATAAACCGGTAACTTTTTTAATCTCAGAATTTAATAACCCCTTACATTTTTTCCTTCCATAAAATTCATAAAGGCTTTATTGCACACCCGGTTGCCACCTGATGTGGGGTAATTTCCGGTAAAATACCAGTCGCCTTTATTGTGAGGGCAGCTTTCATGCAGGGTTTCTATGGTTTGATAAATTACCTGTACGGGAATTTTAATGTCTTCGGGTGTAATAAGCTGGGCAATTTTGCCGGCAACTTCTTCGGCGGTAAAAGGCTGGTATATTTTACGCACCAGGTTTTCCGTATGCAATTTATTGTTGCGCTGTAATTCCCTGCATTGTTCAAGTACATCACTGAGCAGGTTTTCCATTTTCCGTTCTTTAAGCAGGGCAATGGCTGCACGAAAAGCTACAAAATCCCCCATTTTGCTCATGTCTATACCATAGCAATCGGGGTAGCGTATTTGAGGCGCCGACGATACAATTATGATTTTTGCCGGGCTTAAGCGGCTTAGCATTCTAATAATACTTTGTTTAAGCGTGGTGCCTCTTACAATGCTGTCGTCTATAACTACCAGCGTATCGGTGTTTTTTTTCACCGTTCCATAGGCAATATCATACACATGCTGCACCATTTCATCCCGGCTGCTGTCCTGCGTAATAAAAGTGCGGAGCTTTACATCTTTAATTGCAATTTTTTCAATCCGCACCCGGCGGTTAATCATTTCGGTGAGTTTTTCTTCATCAAAATCTTTGCCCCAGCCAAGGATGCGTTCGGTTTTAATTTTGTTGAGATAATCTTCTGCACCTTTTATTAATCCGTAAAAAGCCGTTTCGGCAGTATTGGGTATAAAGGAGAATATAGAGTTTTTTAAATCGTAATTAATGGCTTTTAAAACAATGGGGCTAAGGTTGTAGCCCAGGGCATTCCGTTCTTTGTAAATACTTTCATCGTTTCCACGGCTAAAATAAATGCGTTCAAAACTGCAGGCTTTTCGTTCCAAGGCCGGAACAATTTGTTCTACCGTACAGCTTCCATCTGCTTTTACAATTAATGCACAGCCCGGCATCAGTTCCAGAACTTCGTTTTCGGCAACATTAAAAGCGGTTCTTATGGCTACCCTTTCACTTGCGGCAACTACAATTTCATCGTTAATATAATAATAGGATGGTCTTATCCCGTGGGCATCTCTCAATACAAAACAATCACCATTGCCTACCAGGCCGCCCACATGAAAACCACCGTCAAACATAGCTACCGCTTTTTTTAATACTGCACTAATGTTAATGTTCCCGGGATCGTCTTCATCGGCTTTTACCAAAAAATGATGAATCACTTCCATCATGGCGGCCAGGTCGCTTTGTTTTTGAAATTCGCCGGGATTGATATTGAGTAAATCAAAAAGTTCTTCGGTGTTTACCAGGTTAAAATTTCCTGCAAGGGTAAGGTTGCGTGCCGGTATGGTGTTTTTTTTAATAAAGGGATGACAGTAGTTTACTTCATTTTTTCCCTGGGTGCCATAGCGCAGGTGGCCCAGCAACAATTCGCCCATGGCCGGAATATGGCCTTTTAAAAGCCCGGGATAATTTTTAATATCGGGCTGGTACGCCTCAACATCTTCAATTTCTTTGGCAATTTGCCCAAAAACCTGGGCAATGGATTGAGCGGCATTGCTCCGCAAGCGGTACATGAAGGGGTAACCGGGTTCGGTATTTAATTTTACGGCGGCAATACCGGCGCCATCCTGGCCACGGTTATGCTGTTTTTCCATAAGCAGGTACAGCTTATTAAGGCCATACAATGCCGTATTATATTTTTGCTGGTAATAGCTAAAAGGCTTGCGTAGCCTAATAAGGGCCAGGCCACACTCATGTTTTATTGCATCGCTCATAAGGGAAAATCCCGGTTTTTCAATAATGAGCGGCAAATTTATGAAACTAATACAGGATTAGCTTTCGCTGAACGATAAAATAGAGGCTAATTTTACAAACCACTTAAGCACAAGCCAATTTGAAATGGCTTTACCGGGTGTGCAACCCCATCTTTAAACAAGTTACCCAGGGCAAATGAGCTGAAAAGGGAAAAATTACCATAGCCTACCCGTGCCGTAGCCGATAACCTTGTGGTATTAAAAAAAGATTTGGAACCCATTTTTTGGGTGTATTCATTAATTGTGCCTCCATTGGGAGTGAGCAGGTTTTTAGCCTTGGTATGCGCATTTAGCATGGTGCCTACCTTGGCGCCAAGGGCAACTTTCCAGGATTTTGAAGGGGTTTCGGGGTTTGAGGTAAAGCGAAACTCCACCGGTATTTCCAGGTAAGCCGTGGTAAGTTTATATTTTTTAAAATGATTGGAACTGTCGGTAGCTTTAAAAGGCAGGGTGGGTGTTGTTGAAGTAATGCCTACTTCCATATTTTTAAAATAGATATTGCTGGTACTTATGCCTGCCCCAAAAGCAAAACTGTATTGGGGATTGCTTTTAAAGGGTTTGTTGATCATTACATACAGGTTGGCGCTGCGGTTAAAACTTTTAATATGGCTGCTGATGCTGTCTGGGGCGCCGGGCCAAAAATTGGCCGCTATCTGAAACATAAGATGATCGCCGGAGCGGTCAGTAATATTGTATATTTTTTTTTGCTTGGTTTTTGTGGTGGTTTCCTGTGCAATAACTGTAGAAATGGCAAAAAGGGCCAGTACAAAAAAGGATAATTTTCTCATAATCTGCTTCATGTGGCGCAAAAATATAGGCCAGCTCGGTTAATGAAAGGTTAAATGAGGGTGCAAGTTAAGGAGAAGCTGGCATGTAGCAAGGGTTTTGCCGGTTTTCTGTATTGCTTTTACAGAAATTCAAATTATTCATTTAAACTTAAAACTCCGGGAGTTATTATTCCCATTGTTTTTCTTCAATTTTTCTTTTTTTATCTACCCTGGCTGCAATAACTACGCTTAATTCATAAAGCAATAAAAGCGGTAAGGCCAAAATGATCTGGCTGGTCCAATCCGGCGAGGGTGTAATGATGGCAGCAACCAGCAAGATGATGACTAAGGCATATTTGCGGTATTTTTTTAAAAAGCCGGCATTGATTAATCCAATTTTGGCAAGTACAAAGGCTAATACCGGTAATTCA
>JAFDZZ010000041.1:4165-11665 GCA_018266715.1 Bacteroidota bacterium | reverse complement strand
GATGCCAATCAATTGAGCCAAGTTAAGTTTAAAAACCTCAATATTAACAAACGTTACCGTATTGGAATTTTTGGAAGTGCCATCTTCTTTGGGTATGCAATAGCCAATTATACCTGCAACGGCCATACCGTTCAATTGAACAGTTATAACAATAGTACCAAAATAGTGTACCTGGACGATTTGCAACCCGATGCTAACGGAGAACTGGTATTATCGGTTATCACTGCACCGGATCAGCCTTATACCTTTACCGGTGCATTTACGATTGAAAGTTACGATCCATTTGATAATTATACACCCATAAGCACCAATAAGCAGGCCGATGAAGAGGTGCCGGAAAATGAAAGCCTACCGGGTGAAATTATTAATGATGCAAAGAGTAACCAGCAAAACCACCCGGTTTCGCAAATTGGCAGGGGCAATGAAACAACGGCTGCTGTAGTTTCAGATAAGAGCGCCATAAATGTTTACCCCAATCCATTTACTAACAAAATTGAAGTGGAAGTAAACAATGCCCAGGCAAATACTATTTCAATACAAGTATATGATGTAAATGCAAGGTTGATTTATAAATCAGCACCATTTAAACCAATATCGGGCAGAAACGTTATCCAGGTAAATCTTCCTGGTGGGGTTTCATTGGCTCCGGGAAATTATGTACTCAATGTGTTGTTTGATGGAAAACCAGCCAAAACGGTTAAACTTGTCAAAATAAGATAAGCTGAAAAACCAAAAACTTAAAAAGTCTGCTATCTTCGGGGTAGCAGATTTTTTTAAATCGTATTTCAAAACCTCATAACTGAAATTACATGGAAGTATTGTATTTTTTAAAAGTACTTTACCGTAAAAAATGGATTATTCTTGGGCTAAGTTTACTTGCGGCCGTTCTTACTTTATTATTAATCGTTAGAAAACAACCCTTATATGTTTCTACTGCACAATACTCTACAGGGTTTACCACAGAACGATTAAGGCTTGCGGATGGTTCATCAGCCATTGATATTTATACCATTGAAGTAAAATTTGATAATGTTATTGCCACCATCACTTCGCCCCAGGTAATTAACTATGTAGGCTATACCTTAATGTTGCACGACCTTTCCGATACGGCTAACGCCTATACTAAACTCAGCCAAAATGCAAAAGAATCCCCCTTTTACAGGGCCATACAGCCCGATACCGCCAAAAGGATATTAGTTGCAAAACTGGCTAAAAATGAATTTCTAAAATCGGATATCCAAACCGAAAGAATCCTTATTGAGTATTTTAAATTATTTGGGTACGATTATAAATCCATATTACAAAACCTTATTGTTCAACGGGTAGCCCGAACGGACTACCTGGATATTTCATACCAATCTACCAACCCCGAGCTGGCTGCAATTGTGGTAAACAAAGTGGGAGATGAGTTTTTAAATTATTATAAAACACTCAATACTAAGCGTACCAGCGAATCGGCCGAGAGCATTACAACAATGATTGATAACCAGCAGCGAAAAGTGGATAGCCTGAATAAATTACTGATCAACGAAAAAATAAGCCAGGGTTCATTTGATCCGTTAAGCCGTTCTTCCACCGCAATGGAAACCGTAAGCTCGCTGGAATCAAAGCTGGCAGATGAAAAGGGAAAATATAATGAACACTCTAACCGTGTGGTATATTTAAAAGCAAGGTTAAACAGTTTATCAGCGGGTGGAGGAAGCAGTACAAATAACAATGCCGAAGTAGTGCGGTTAACTAAGCAGAAAGACGATTTAACAAAGGAGTTGGCCCGTAAAGGCGGTAACGATCCTGCCTTGATACAACAAATAAGTGATTTGAGGGCAGAAATTGTTCTTAAGTCCAATAGTGGTGTCAGCAAGTCGAAAAACAAAGATGAAATTGATAAAATCACCAGGGAAATTAATGAAGAAGAAGCGCTAATGAATGCTGCAGCTTCTACCATTGCCGATTATAACGCCAGCATACGCAAATACAGCGGCATGACCAATGTAAGTGTAGGTAGTGATGTTAAAATGGATGTAATACGCAGCCAGTTAGATATCGAAAACAAACAGTTGATTAGCATTAAAGATAAACAAACCCAGGTACAGGGTTTATCCAAAGACGACCCTACCGTGAACTTTATTCAAACCCGTGTAGGGCAGCCTGCGCCGGAGCCGCAATCTAAGAATACACTCATGTCCGTTATCCTTTCGGGAGCAGCCGTATTCTTTTTGCTTTCGGTATTATTTATTTTCCTTGAAATTTTCGACTCTTCAATAAAGCTGCCCTCTGTTTTTGGGAAGCTGACTAAAATGAAAACGGCATCAATATTAAATGCTTTAAAGTTTAAAAAACATTCGGCTACGGATATAATGCTCGGACAGGTAAAATCTACAAAGTCCAACGAAATGTTTAGAAACAATATCCGGAAATTGCGGTTTGAATTATTAAACAGCGGCAAGTCCATATTTTTATTTACCAGCACACAACCCAATACCGGAAAATCTACAGTGATTGAGGCCCTGGCCTCTTCGCTTTTATTAAACAGTAAAAAAGTGCTGGTACTCGATTTAAATTTTGCCCATAATTCGTTAACGGAAAAATACGGTTCAAAGGTTTTTATTGAAGATTTTGCAGGGAGCCGGGGCATTAACCCGGCACAAATTAAAAATGCACAAACGGAACATGAAGGCCTGTATGTAATAGGATGCAAAGGTGGAAATACCACCCCTTCGGAAGAGTTGTATAATTTAGACATGAAAGCCTTCCTGGATTCCCTAAAGCAGGAGTTTGATTTTGTACTTATTGAAGGGGCTGCCATGAATAATTTTGCAGATAGTAAAGAAATTGCCATTTATGCAGAAGGCGTATTTACCGTTTTTGCCGCCGATAACAGGCTGAGCCCAACGGATTATAGTTCACTGAAATTTATTACCGAACATAGTGCAAAAAATTTTGGGGCAATTTTAAATAAGGTGAATACCGATAACATTAATACCTAGTATTAGTGTACATTTTTTTTGCTTGTAACTTTACCAAAGAAGATGAAAACCAATAGACAGGCCTGGGTGGATTATGCCCGGGGAATTGCCATAATACTTGTTTTATACCGTCATGTATTTGAAGGAATAAAATATGCCGGTATTTCCATAGAGCATTATATGCCTGTTGAATATGCTAACATTATGTTTTACAGTTTTCGTATGCCCTTGTTTTTTATTGTATCGGGCTTTTTTGTGGCTAAAAGTTTGCAAAAAAGAGGCTTGGGAAATTTTATTGGAACCAAGGCACGAACCATCATTTATCCCTATTTTATTTGGGGGTTTATTCAAATTACCCTCCAACTCATCTTTTCATCTTATGTAAATGCCGATAAAGAGCAAATGCATTATATCTACCTGCTGTACTCACCCAGGCAGGTCGGCCAGTTTTGGTATTTATATGCACTTTTTAATGTAGCGGTTTTGTATGTACTCGTAAAAACCGTTTTGAAAATACCGGTATGGATCAATGCCGGCATAGGGCTGCTGATGTATTTGATTTCGGCCTATATCTTCCAGCATAATTTTAATGTATGGTTTTTATCAGATATCCTGCATTATTACCTGTTTTTTGCCATTGGAGATGCAGTGAGTGGTTTTATAAACAACCCCAAAAATGAGCACTATCTGAAATCACCCAAAATACTCCTATTGGCGCTATTGCCATTTCTGGCTTTGCAGGCCTGGTATTTATATTTAAACCTGCAGCATCCTATGCCCCATTATGATTATGTGGAGTATTATTTGCCTTTTCTTTTTTTACTTATTGCCTTAGTGGGTTGTTCATTTGTTATTTTACTGTCTAATCAACTGGAAAAGCAGGATTCACTCAAATGGCTAAGGGTTTTAGGCGAACATTCCTTATATATCTATGTAGCTCATGTAGTGGTAATGGCCGGGTTACGGATTTTCTTAATGCATGTATTGCATGTTAATAATTTGCCGGTACTGCTCATCTCGGGCATTGTAAGCGGTTTAATTATTCCGGTTTGGATCTATAAACTGGCAAAGAAGGCCAATATGGAATGGCTTTTTGCGTTAAAGGAGAAGAGTTTTAAAAAGTAATTTTATTATTTTCCAAAAGTTGAAAGAGAACAGTAAATATCAGGGATGGCTGCTGGCCGGAATTTATAACGGGCTTCAAAAATTATCAATACCCATATTTGGGGTGTTAAGTACAATTTTCTTAACGCATGGGGCATTAACAAAACCCGAAATGGGGGTATGGACCGTTTTCCTAGTGGTGACTTCATTTGTAGAACTCATCCGCCAGGCCTTGGTTAAAACTTCATTAATTAAGCATGTGAACCACGCCGGGGAAGAAGAACAAAAATATATTTTAGCGGCTGCATTAGTGATCAATATAGCCGTTACCTTTTTGCTCATTGCCATTATCCTGTTAGGCGCCGGGTGGCTCGAAGAGGTGCAGCATGCCCATGGCCTAAAATCCATGCTCTATATTTTTTCCGCAGGTATGATCCTGCTTATTCCTTTTTCTCATTTTGAATGGGTATTGTACAGTAAGTCGGAATTTAAGGGTTTGTTTTGGGTATATTTTTATCGCCAGGGCAGTAACCTGTTAATGATGGTTCTCTATTTTTTGTTTTTGAAAAATATTTCGCTGGATGTATTGGTGGTTTTCTTTAACCTGGCTATTTTGCTGGGCATCATTGTGGCTTACCTTAAAGTGAAAAAGCACCTTACCCGTACTTTTATCTTAAAAAAAGAATGGCTCAGCAATTTATGGCATTTTGGAAAATATGTTTTTGGCTCCGGTGTAAGCACCCTGGTATTTAGTAATGCTTCTCAAATGATGATTTCGCCAATATTAGGCAGCACCAGTTATGCCGCATCCCAGGGTATTGCCAACCGGGTCATTAACCTTTCCGATATTCCCTCGCAGGCGCTAAGTGATATTTTATATCCTAAAAGTTCAAAAAAAGAAAATGCCGATAACCGGGAACGCATTAAATATTTCTATGAAAAAACGGTGGGCGTTGCATTAAGTATTAATATGCCCATTGTGCTTTTTATTATCCTTTTTCCTAAAATACTTATACTCATACTCGGCGGTAAAGAATACCTCGATGCGGTTCCCTACCTGCAATGCATTGCCATTACCGGCCTGTTCCTCACTTTTTTGAAATACTTTGGTGTAATAATAGACTCTACGGGAAAACCCCGGGTAAATTTTTTAACCATTACAACCATTGCTTTAATTCATGTGGCTATAACCTATTTATGTATCAGCCAATTTGGATACATGGGATCTGCCTATGCGGCAATTATCAGTAATGTTATCGGCTTTTTAATATCACAAACCCTATTATACCGGTATTTTAAAATAAATTGTTTAAACTGTTTTAAATACGCTTTTGCCTTTTACCCGGAAATTACTTTGATACTAAAAGAAAAATTAAGAGTATAAATGAGTGTACCTGCTTTAGTCAATAGAGATATTATTATGATTGGCATACAGCCCTGGGATTTTGAAATTGGTTGCAATTTTAAAGATATGGCCTATGTAATTGCCCGGCACAACCGGGTAATTTATGTGAACCGGCCCCTGGACCGGGTTACCGCCTGGCGCCTGCCCGATGATGTAAAAACAAAAACCAGGAAGCAAAGTATTGAACGAGGGGAAAAAGTACTGGAGGAAGTTGAAAAAAACCTTTGGGTATTCAATCCTCCCGTAATGCTGGAATCCATTAACTGGTTGAACCATGGATTTATTTACCGGTATTTAAATAAAAGAAATAACAGGAAACAGGCAGCAGCAATAGAAAAAGCATTGCAAAACCTTAGTTTTAAAAACCCTGTTTTGTTTATTGATAATGATTTTTTTAACGGCCTCTACCTCCAGGATTTTTTGAACGTAAGTTGCACGGTATATTATTTAAGGGATTTTTTATTGGCACAACCCTATTTTAGCAAGCATGGCGTTTTTTCAGAGCCGGAGTTAATAAAAAAAGCGGACCTGGTAGTGGCCAATTCCTTGTATTTAACTTCGTATGCCAGGCAGTATAACAACAATTGTTTTTATATTGGCCAGGGTTGTGGCGATTTATTTTTCAAACCGGTTAAAACAGGAGCGCCGGCAGATATACAGCAAATAAAGCCACCCATAATCGGGTATTGTGGATTTTTAACTTCGGCAAGGTTGGATATTAAATTATTGGGCGATATAGCTAAAGCCCGGCCGGAGTGGAGCCTGGTATTGGTTGGCCCGGAAGACGATGACTTTAAAAACTCCGATTTACACACCCTGAAAAATATTTTTTTTATGGGCAGGAAAAATGAACCGGAACTGCCGGCCTATGTCAGCCGGTTTAATGTGTGCCTTAACCCTCAGCTAATAAACCAGCTTACCATTGGTAATTACCCCCGTAAGGTGGATGAGTATCTTGCAATGGGAAAACCGGTTGTGGCCACTGCCACCGAAACCATGGAAGCCTTTGCCCATTGTACGTACCTGTGTAATGGCAGCGAGGCCTATATTAGCGCAATTGAAAAAGCGCTGGCAGAGGATGATGCAGAAAAGCAGAAAATGCGCAGGGACGTAGCTGAATCGCATTCCTGGGAAAATTCCATTAACTTGTTTTATAACGCTGTGGCAGCACAGCATAAATAAAAAGATTATGGAAAAAGAAGAAGAACAATTTCATGAGGAGTTTCACGAAGAAACTGAAGGAGAATCCACTACAGGAAAGCTCACCCAGTTTGTGGCATTACTATTTGTAACTATTGTGATGGCATTTTTGTTTTTAAAAATTTACTTTTTCTAAACATGAAGGAGTTTCTCAAGGCAAAAGGAATTGCATTGGGCCATTGGTTACGGCATGAAGTTTTTTATAAAAAGCTCATTTCGCCCGGTGGCCTCATTTTGCTGGGTATTATGGCATTAGTATGCGGTTATATGTCGGCAAAAGGGTTCTTTTTTGTTCCATTGGCTTTGGGTATAGTATTAATAGGGCTTACGGTATTGTACCTATGCTTATTCAATCCTTTACAGGGTTACTTCCTTACCACCATAATCACTTTTTTTATATTTTATCCCGGTCACCTGGTAGGGCAGGACCTTCCCATTGCCTCTTCATTTGATTTGCTTTTTTATTTTTTAACCCTGGGGGCAATGCTAAGTAAAAAAATGAGGCTCATATCCACCCGGCATTTGTTTTCTACGCCCATATCCATTGTGCTCATGTTTAATGTTGCTGCCTTTGTTCTAGAAGCGTTTAATCCCAATATTCCCAATATTTCAGGATGGACAACACCGGTAAGGCGCTTATTTAGTTTGGTGCTGGTGTATATGGTTTCTTATTACCTTATTGATAAATACTGGAAGTTTAGGGTATTTATCCATTTATGGACTCTATTGGCATTTGTAGCCGGGCTTTATGCCATATACCAGCAGTATGTGGGCTATTTGCCCGGTGAAATGAAGTATATCATGAGCCAGCCGGGTATGTTTGAG
>JAFDZZ010000041.1:0-4119 GCA_018266715.1 Bacteroidota bacterium | reverse complement strand
ACCTACGGCATTTTTAGTGGCTCATTTGGAGTGATGACCTTAATTTTTGCCATTAATGAAAAAGATAAATTTAAAAAGAGACTTTATTTTGTAATGACGATCGTATTGATGTTGGGCATGGCCTACTCCGGCACCCGTACCACCAATATTATTTTGCCTGCAGGTGTAGCATTGTATGGTTTAATTACAATCCGTAATAAAACCACCCTTATTGCGGTGTTTTGCAGCATTTTGTTTTTTATGTTTGTTTTATTTGCGCCCATCAATAGTAATCCTACTTTAAACCGTATTCGCACCACTTTTGACAGCAAAGAAGAATCCCTGAATGTGCGTAATAAAAACCGGCATTTTATTCAACCCTATATGCATTATCATCCCTTTGGTTCAGGAATTTCTACAACCGGAGTGGAAGGCAACATGTATTACCCGGGTCATCCGTTGGCGGGTTTCCCACCAGATAGTGGTTTGCTCAAAACCGGGCTGGAAATGGGCTGGATCGGTCTTTTGCTTCATTTGTTACTTAATGCCACTATTCTTTACCAGGGTATTTATTATTACTTTAAGATGAAGAGCCGGAAGTTAAAAGTGTATATGGTGGCTATTTTATGCGGATTGTTCCCTTATATGGTTTGCCAGTTTTCGCAGGTGGCAATAGGCCAGCTACCCTCAGCGTTATTATTTTATGCAAGTATGGCGCTTATTAAGAGATTAAAAGAGTACGATGATGAAGGCATTAATGTGGAAAAAGAAGAAGAGGAAAATTCAAAACCATGGCAATTATTATTTAAATAATATTATTTTAGTATCATGAAGAAAGCACTAACTCTATTAACGGGTACCTGTTTGTTAAGTATGTTGTGCCCGGCACAACGGATACAACAAGTACCCGACAGCATCCGTAAAAAATATAAGGTAAGGCAACTGGAAGAAAAAGCCGAAGAAACTGCTAAAATTAATGAAGGCAAAAAGAAAGTAATTGATTTTACTAAATATGATAACGATTCATTGTTGACCCTTAAACTCATTGAGCTGGCTTTGGCCTATAACCCCGAAATTGCCGTATCGGATGTAAATACCGATGTGTCTGAGGCAGAATTGAGGTATGCCAAAAAATCATGGCTCAATGCTATTTCAGCAAACGGCAACGTAAATGAGTTTGTAGTGAATAATTCGGCTGCATCCAGTTTTTTTCCAAAATACAACTTTGGGGTATCGGTTCCATTTGATATTTTTTCGAGGGTAAAAAAAGATAAAGCCATAGCGAGGGGAAATATTGAGGTAAATAAGTATAACAAGCAAACCAAAATCAACATGGTAAAGGAAGAAGTGCAATTGAAATATGAAGCCTATAAAGAAATGAAGGAAGTGATGATGTTGCAGCAGGAATCCCTGGAATATGACCTTACGGCCAATGAAGCCGCAAAAAAATCTTATGCCGATGGTGAAATTACCCTGGAAGAAATGAATAAAGCCTACCAGGTGGTTTTGCAGGAAAAGTCAAAATTGGTTTCAAAACGAAGGAATTACCATGCCGCTAAAATTTCTTTACAGGAGTACATTGGCTACGAAATCATCGATACGGAATAACCAACACTTTCAACTGTATTTCTTAACCAGGGCAATTGCCCTGGTTATTTTTTATAGATACTGTTTAAAACGCTGTCAAGTTTTTGTAAAACATAATCCTGGCCTTTGGCGCTTAAATGGCCATGATCTATAAACATACCGTAATCACTGTTTTCGGGCCTGTATTTTTCTTCATTTAAATTGAGCAGCACATCCTTTGAAGTAAATAATGCATTGATACGCTTTTCAAAATCCCGGTTGGCAGTAATATCCACTTGATAAATTCCATAAGGTACCGGGCTGTAATAACCAATAACCTGTATGTTGTGGCTGCGTAATTTTTTTAGAATAAAGTCCAGCTCCTCGTAGGCTATGGGGTCAATGGAAATGGTATCAATTACTTTTTGTTCCACTCTTTTTATAATACTGTCTTTTGCATTGAGGTTATGCATTTCAAGTTCAAAATTATTCCATCCGTCGGTGTTGTAAACATTGGGCGAATACCGGCCCGGTGCAAGGTTGTATTTTCGTATCCCGTATAAAAAATAGGTTTTTAGTAAGTTGGTGGAGCCCAGGGCGCCCCAATATTCTTTGGGGTCAATGTAGGCGCTTTTGCGTCCATGGTCTTTGGTGAGGTACCGGCCCAGGCAAATGATGGCAAATTTCAAATGCCCTTTGTCTATTATGTTATTGAGGAGATAGTTCATCTCCGTAACATTAATGCCCATGATACTGGCATTGTAAATTTTATATCCCTTTAATTGATCGGGATTGAGGTTATCGGATAAAGACGGACCGGCAATTATACCTTCGTAATTTTCCGGAATATACCTCATGGAAAAAAGGTATTTGCTGGTACGTTCATTGATATATACTTTTCGCTCTTTTTTGCCACGGAACAATCCATAAATATCAATAGAATAATTGATGCCCACAATAATGGAAACCAGCAACACCATGATGAGGCCAAATTTTAATAAAAAGTTTTTACTGGTCATAATTAAAAATCAAAATAAAGAAAATCGCTGGCGGTTATTGAGTTTAGAAATAACAGGCCAAGTAAACCCAAAACAATCATGTAAATCAAATGCTTTTTATTGGGTTGAAACTCTGCAACAAGTTGTTTGGGGTTTTTCCAGAAAAGCAATAACACACCCAGGGTAATCATGGGCAGCAGGTAAATATCGGTAAAAACATGCGAGCCTTCATAGCGAATATTTTTTAACCCTACCATGCTTTTAATCACTTCAAAAGCATCACTAATGGATAATGCCCTAAAGAATACCCAGGCAAAGTTTACAAAAAGAAAAGTAATGAGAATGCCTAAAAAATCGCTAATGATAATGCCGGTCCTTTGCCATAAACGGTGTATGACCAGCGCTATGCCGTGCAGTAAGCCCCAAACTACAAAGGTCCAGTTGGCGCCATGCCAAAAACCGCCAATTAAAAAAGTGATCACCAGGTTGTTCATCATTTTAAATTCGCCTTTTCGGTTTCCACCCAACGGTATATAAATGTATTCCCTTAAAAAATTGCCCAATGTAATGTGCCACCGCCTCCAAAAGTCCTGGATGTTGGTGGATTTATAGGGCGAATCAAAATTTAACGGTAGTTTGATGTTGAACATGAGAGCAGCGCCAATTGCCATATCGGAGTACCCGCTAAAATCAAAGTAAAGTTGAATGGCGTAGGAGAGTGAAGTGATCCAACTGTCCACAAAAGAAAGATGAAGCGCCTCTGCATAGCCGGCATTTGCTAAAATGGCAAACGTATCGGCAATCATAATTTTTTTTATGAGGCCCATTAAAAACTGGTACAGGCCACGCACAAAGTTATCGCTATTGAAAAGTTTGGATTGTTCACTCTGAAACTGGGGTACAATTTGCTTGTGGTGTACAATTGGGCCGGCAATTAATTGCGGAAAAAAGGCAACAAAAAGAGAAAAATCAAAAAAGTTGTAGCCCTTGGTTTCACCTTTGTAACTATCGGTGATATAGGCAAATTTTTGAAACGTAAAAAAGCTGATGGCCAGCGGAAGCATTATGGGGTCAATAATCAATTCATGACCTTTAGGCAAAAGAAGGTTGATGTTATCTACAAGAAAATTTGCATACTTGTAATAGAGCAGTACCGAAAGGTTCACCATTAAGCAGCCGATATAAAATATTTTGCGCCATTTGGGATTTTCTACATAATTAAGCCGTTGGCCTGCAAAATAATTGAAGAGCATTGAAGCCATCAGCAGCAACAGGTAAATGGGCTTCCACCAGGCATAAAAAAACAGCGAGCAAAGCAATAACCATAGTTTGCCTGTTTTATTTAATTTATACTTATTCAGTAAAAAATAAACAATTAATGTAATAGGCAAAAAGGCGCCCAAAAACTCCGGGGAATTAAATAACATGTTCTTATGGATTGCCGGGTTCAGTCATCTTCATCAGCGGTAAAGCAAATGATTTGCATAGATAAAGCTTTTTTTGCTTTTTTTGCTGAAAAATGGCACAAACACCTGAATAGCAAAACGAAATATTTGTGAGATAATTGTATTTCTAT
>JAFDZZ010000040.1 GCA_018266715.1 Bacteroidota bacterium | reverse complement strand
CTTTTGGGTTGTAAAAATGACATATATGAATGTTTTGCTCTGCTTTATTTTTTTGCAGAAAATGAGATTGCATTAAACGAATAATTCCCAACGCTGCATAACAACCGTTGGGAATATGTTCACTTAATCAAATAAAATTATTTACGAAGTCCGAGTTTTTCAATAAGCGCCCTGTACCCGGTTAGATTGTGTTTGCTCATGTAAGTAAGCAGGCGTTTACGTTTACCAACCATCATCATCAGCCCACGCTGAGAAGAAAAATCTTTCTGATTGCCCTTCAGGTGTTCGCTAATATGGTTAATCCGCTCTGTAAGTAACGCTACCTGGCCTTCAATAGACCCTGTATTAGTGGCTTTCCCGCCAAAATCGGCAAATAATTTTGCCATTTTTTCTGATGTTAAATGCGACATTTGTTGTTTTTTAAAACAGTATTGTTTTCTTTTTTCTTAATTGGCTGCAAAATTAGGGTAAAATTCTGAATATAAGCTATATTAACTCATGTATTTTAATATAAACACAGATTTAGGAAATATTTTGCCGTAAAAACGGGTTTCTTATCTCAACTTTATTGAAAACCAAAAACTTATACACAGTTATGGCCTACGATGCTTACCTTAAATTTACCATATCCGACTTATCGCAATTTTAAGTTGCCAAATGCCTATTTTGCTGCAACAAAACCGATTAATATTTTTGTCAGGATGAAGGCATTACTTACCGGTATATTAATAATCTTACTTGGCTTAACCGCCTGGCAATTTTTCTCTTTTCCACAAAAACCAACCTCTTTAAATGAGCAGGTTTTAGAAAACGGAATAGAAAAAATAAAGGTACGCAACATTATTAACCCAAGCCTTACGGCAAATGAAGCGGCCTTTACAGATGAACAAGGCGCCCATCAACTCATAAATGGAAAGTCAAATCCCGGTATAACTCCCAATAGCTGCGGTAATTGGTGGGACTTTAGTGAAACCAAAGCCTCCAGTTGCATACAGTTGAACTACCACCCTAACCGGGTGGGAAATATCCCAGGGCCGGTTAGTTATGACTTTGAATTTGACGGTGAATACCTACTCAAAAAAATCTGCATATTTATTGACCCACTCAAAAGTTCAAAAAACGACAATAGCTTACAAATTAAATCTGGCATACCGTTTAAATACAACCAAATCATTGCCCGATTACAAGATAATGGCGCAATAATAGCTTCCGGCTGGGTAGATATTGATTGCAATGTAAACACCCAATACCTTCAATTAATTTATGGAGAAAATTTTGGCGCTATCAGGGAAATTGTTTTTTATGGTTCAATAATTCACAAGAGCCCATCCATTAACCCTTATTATTCTTATACTCAAAGATCATTTGATAGTATATGTGGCACCAATATTATTATGCAAATGGGCCAATCGGCAGACGGGAAAAATTACGATGAAGGCTGGAATGGCGGGCTGCGCTGGTTTGCCGCAGCCTGTTATGTACTCAATAAAGATTTAAGTTTAAAAGACCCTTATGGCACGGCAAGCGAACTGGAATCCAACTGGAACCGCAGGATCATTGCATCGGGAAGCAAATTACACTATGCCTTTGGCAGCCTGGTGGACAGCAGCATGGTAAGCGCCACCAATAACAGCGGCGGCGACTGGGCCAATCAAAAACCCATACCTACTTCTTTAATTAATGAAAAAACGGCCGACCGTTATGAAGGCATCTGCACATTTAACGAAATAGCCGATAAACCCGGGAGCTATGCACAGGCCGCTTATAATTTAAAAAGACTGGCACAAGGGCTATACCAGCTTGGCCACAGGGCTATTGAACCCGATAATGAAAAAGACGGCACATTTAAAAAAGCCGGGTTTATGTATCCTTACCAGCAGGCTGCTTATCTTTCTGCATTATATGATGGGCACGATAATACCCTAAGTTTTAAAGGGGAACCGGTGGGTATAAGAAACTCCGGTTTAAGTACAGATCAAATGAAATTAATATTTCCGGGGCTCACCTATGTAAACCCCACCTACATTAAAGCCATGATGTGGTGGTGGAAATGGAACCGCAAAAACGGCGATGCCCCTTTTGATATTTTTAATATTCACCTCTACCCATCCACCTTAAATATTACCCAACACTATTTAAATGCACAAGCCGTAATGCCCGAAAGCAGCGTGTTTAACATGGAGAAAAAATTAGACACCGCAAAATACTTTGCTGCTTTAATGCACAAGCCCCTTATAAATACCGAGACCGGGTATGATGCCTATGAAGAAAAATTACGTTATCCAAACGAATTTTGCAATGAAAACGTAAGATGGGGAAACAGTTTTATGGCCATACGTCCCTTTGCCCACAAAACCCCGGAAGCCATTCAAGGCGAATGGCTGTTACGAACCATGCTGCTGCATAACAGCAAAGGAATCCCATGCTACCAGTTTTGGCTGGCCGACCAGTATAAAGAAGGCTCGGTTTGCGGGCCTTTTAGCGCTACCGGGTTCTTAAAACACGATACGGTGATTCATTGGAAACAACTCTATATACCCCGGCTGGCCTGGTTTTACCTTCAATGTTTTAAAAACCGCTTAACGGATTTTGTATGGGTTAAGGAAATAAAGGAAAATAATTTACGCTTTTCCTTTTATGAAAACAAAAGCGGCGCTGCAGCAAAGCATGCCGTTGTGTACTGGAGTGCAACCGACGACGGCAGTAGCGCTTCCTACCTTTTTAAACTCCCTTCTCACCTGCCCTACCAATTGGTAACGCCCAACAATACCCCGATAGGAAAAACAACCACTGGCAATGGCGCTACTGTGGAATTGCAGGTAAAAGAGCTGCCGCAAATAATTTTCTATTAGCTTTATCTTAAAAATTACAAGGCTTGGAGCATATTGTTTTTACGGTTACCAATGATTTAAACTACGACCAGCGAATGATACGCATTTGCGGCAGCCTTGCTAAAAACGGTTATTCTGTAAGCCTAATCGGAAGAAAAAATCGCAATTCCCTGCCCTTACAACCGCAACCCTACCAGCAAAAAAGGTTGAATGTTTTTTTTCAAAAATCCATTTTCTTTTATATTGAATACAATACCCGGTTATTTTTTTATTTATTATTTGCCCAACCCAAAGTGTTTTGTTGCATTGACCTGGATACCATGCTACCGGTTTATCTTGCCGGGAAAATCAGGAAAAAGAAATTGCTGTACGATGCCCATGAATACTTTAGCCAGCAAAAAGAAATTGTGAGCAGGCCCCATATTTATAAAGTATGGTATTGGATAGAAAAAAACTTTGTACCCCGGTTTAAACAGGGTTATACGGCCACCGCTTCCATTACCGAAGTTTTTGCCCAAAAATACAACGTGCATTATACTACCATAAGAAATTTACCTTTTGCTTCCTCCAGCGTAATCAATACTATGAAACGGGAAAAAATAATTCTTTACCAGGGCGCTATAAATGAAGCCCGGGGATTTGAACGTTTAATACCCGCCATGAAAAAGGTAAATGCGGTATTGCATATTTATGGTGATGGTAATTTTGTACCGCAATTAAAAGCGCTGATTTCTTCTCATAAAGTGGAAAATAAAGTTAAGATTTTTGACAAGCAGCTTCCGCAAAACCTTAAAGCCATTACGGAACAAGCTTATATTGGCGTTAACCTTGTTGAACCTATTGGGTTAAACCAATACTACTCCCTTGCCAACAAATTTTTTGACTATATACAAGCCTTGCTGCCACAGTTGACGATGGATTACCCGGAATACAAAAAAATAAATACGCACTACCCGGTAGCCGTATTAATTGAAGATATAGCAGAAGATAAAATTGTAAACGAACTTAACCGGTTACTAATGGATGTACAACTCTATAATGAACTGCAACAAAATTGTATAAAAGCAAGAGCTGATCTTTGCTGGGAAAAGGAAGAAAAAATATTATTATCTTTTTACAAACCTATACTTGGATAAACATTTACATATTGTTTGCCCCGATGTTCCCTGGCCGGCAGATTACGGTGGAGTAATTGACCCTTATTACTTACTTAAATATTTACAGGCGGCAGGCATCCAAATTTATTTGCATTGCTTTACTAAAAACCGTTCCCCGCAGCATGAATTAAATCGTTATTGCAAAGAAGTGCATTATTATCCTAGAAAAAGATTTTGTTTCCCGTCAACAACGCTTCCCTATATTGTGCAAAGCCGAAGCGATAAAAAACTATTGAAAGAACTCCTTAGAAACGATTTCCCAATTTTATTCCAGGGCATCCATTGCACCTATTTTGCATACTGCAATAAATTACCCGGTCGTAAATTATTACTGAGGCCATTTAATGTGGAAAGCATTTACTATGCTCAACTTGCTGCCCTGGAGAAAAACCCGTTTAAAAAATATTATTATAAAAGAGAAAGCCGGCTACTGGAAGATTTTGAAAAAATAATGACATCAAAATTACCCGTTTTGGCTTTAAGCCGGGATGACCAGGCTTTTTTTGCAAGATATACTTCAGCCAATGATTTTATTCCAGTGCTCCTACCATGGCAAAATGTAATTGCTCCTCCAGGAACCGGAACCTACTGCTTATACCAGGGGAATTTATCAGTAAATGAAAATGAAAAAGCCGTGGAATGGCTGCTTGCCGAGGTATTTCATCAACTGCCCTACTCCTTAATTATTGCAGGCAAAAAGCCCGGTCGCAACTTAATAGCGCTTATTAATAAGCATACCCATGCAACTTTAATTTCCAATCCTACGGAGCAAAAACTGCAAACCCTCATCAGCGATGCTCAAATTATACTTGCCCCATCCTTTAATCACACCGGCATAAAATTAAAAATCCTTAATGCCCTCTTTAACGGGAGGCACTGCATTGCCAATACCCAAGCGGTAAAAGGATCGGGTATTGAAGCTTTGATAACCCTTGCCGACAACGCCCAACAGATGCAGGAAGTCATCAGGAAATTAATGCCCATGGCTTTGGAAACAAAAGAAAAAGAGCGCCGAAGCGCCTTATTACTTGAAGGGTATGATAATAAAAAGAATGCCGATAAAATTATTGCATGGATATACTAGCATTATCCCAAAGCTTGCCTCTTTCTGTTTTAATAGTGCGTGCAGGAAATTTATTGATGACAATATAATCATGGGTTGCCATTAAAATACTGGTTTCATAATCTCTGCAAATGTGAAAAAGCAGTTGCATAATTTCATCACTGGTCTCCGGATCGAGGTTCCCGGTGGGTTCATCGGCCAGTATTAATTTGGGTGAATTAAGCAAGGCCCTTGCAATATCTACCCTTTGCTGTTCCCCACCGCTCAACTCAAAGGGAAATTTAAAGCCTTTGGTTTTAAGATTCACCTTGTCCAGTACATCAGCAATTTTTTCATCCATCAGGTTTTCATCTTTCCAGCCTGTGGCTTTTAATACAAACTTGAGGTTATCGTGTACGTTTCGGTCGGTGAGTAATTGAAAATCCTGGAAAACCACTCCCAGGTTACGGCGAAGAAAAGGCACGGTCTTCCAGGTGAGGCCTTTTAAATTATGGCCCACAACGGTACCTTCGCCTTCTTTTAATTCCAAATCGCCATAAAGTGTTTTAAGCAAACTGCTTTTACCGGTGCCGGTTTTTCCTACCAGGTACACAAATTCCCCTTTTTGAATACTGATATTTACATCACCCAAAACCATACTATTGCCCTGGTAAATATTTACATTTTTTAATTCTACTACTGGTTGGGACATATTAAATGAATAAGAAGCAAATTTAACTCATTCGCCATCTTGAAGTGAAAGTTTTTTCTACAGTAAAGTTAAAAATGTGGAAAACTGAAATGGGGAGCAGGCAAAACGAAGATTTTTCAAAAATATTTTACCGATAAAAAACGTTACTTATTGAAACCAGGCTTTATCTTCACCAAAAACATTTCCATGCTCAAATTGTTTATTGCCAGCATATCATTTTCTTTTGCCTTTTACGGTTTTTCATTTGCACAATCGAAACCCATTGCCATTAAAACAACCGATCATTCTCCCGCCAGCTGCCAGGGAATAAAAGTTGCTAAAGCAGAAATTATGGTGGACACCAGCATAAGGGTAAAGCCAACCCATGCTTATATGAGTATGGAGTTTAGCGCTATTACCGGTACTACCCTGGCAGAAGTGCTAAATGGCAATAATCTTTTTTGGGTATATGATGACAAAATGAAAGAAATAAAAATTTCGGATAAACTTTTAAAGAAAGTCAATAGCTCAATGGAAAGCAGTACCGTAAATTTAACGGTTAAAATTCCTTTTCGCCTTAAAACCGATAGTAAAAAATATACAGTTAAATACCGCTGGGAAAGCCCCGATAAACGGAAATGGATTGAAGCTACTGCAACAAAATAAATTGGGCCATAGTCTTAAAACGAAAAGGGCAGTTTTACTACTGCCCTTTCTTTATTAATAGTGATTTGAACTAAGGTTTTACCACTTTTGTACTGATTATTTTACCGTTTGAAGAAATAACCTGTAACAGATAAACTCCGGCAGGCAAATACTGCATATTGAATTGGTAGTTTTCACTAACTGCAATACCTGAAAGTACTTGTTTGCCATTGCTATCAAACAGGCGAATTGAAGAAGTGCCCGTTATCCCTTTCAACCGGATATTCAAAATATCGTTTACAGGGTTGGGATATACCAGTATATTATTACTGCTGAAGAAGGGCCTTTTATCATCCCGGGTTGCCGTGCCTGTGGTAATGCGTAAAGTATAGCAATTAGTAGCATTAAATGCACTTTTATATCCATAAACCCTTACATAATAAGTGCCGGCTGTAAAAGTTCTGCTAATGGTTTCTGAAGTGGTACCCCCGTTTTGAGAAATAGCTAATTGAGTGGTACCATTGCTACTGTAAAGCCTCATATCATAATCTGCCGGCAAGGTAGATAAAGTGATTGATGCTGTGCCACCGGTTGTGATAACAAATTTGTAATAATCGTTTTCACTTTTTGGATTTATTAAGCCATGTACATCGGTATTTAAAGGAATTTGTGCCGCCCCGCTATAGGAACCATTTGTAGCGTTATCGTAACTGCTTTGGCAACCCGTACTTACCGGTGTAGCCGTTGCAGTAATAGTATAGCAGGTTGCGCTGTTTGCCCCATTATATCCGTACACGTAAATATAATAAGTACCTGCTGCCTGTGTATTGAGCGAAACAGACTCGTTGGCCGTAGAACTGGTGCCTGAACCAATTTGTGTACCTGAACTGTTATAAATAATAAGGTCATAATCAACACCGGACGGGCCTGAAAGAACATAAACAATATTATTTGTACCGGTAGTGGTAATAGAAAAATAATCTTTATCTGTGCTGGTATTTATGGCAGCGGTTTGAGTTACACCTGTGCTAATAGCTGCAGCAGCAGCCATTGATTCATTGGGTTCAAAAGCAGATGCACATCCTGACGAAAGAGTGGTAAACTGACCGGATACAAATCCACTGCTGGATCCGCTGCAATTGGTTCTTACACGCCAATCGTATAAAGAGCCACTGTTAAGGCCGGTAAGATTTGCCGTGGTACCGGTTTGTCCCACAGAAAAACTTGTCCAAATAAAAGAGGCATTTAATTTATAATCTACATCGTAACTCAAAGCGCCACTAACGAGGTTCCAGCTAACCGTAGCCGATGAAGCAGTAATGGAAGATGAAGCAAGGCCTGATGGGGCATTACATGCACCTGCAATAGTAGTAAACTGTGAGGATGCAAACACACCCGAACCGGAAACACAGGTTGCTTTAACCCTCCAATCATATATTACGGATGACGTCAACCCGGTAAGATTAGCCGTGGTACCGGTTTGCCCCACGGAAAAACTCGTCCAGGTAGAAGAAGCATTTAACTTATAGTCCACATCATAGCTTAACGCTCCTGCAACGGCATTCCAGCTAAGATCGGCGCTGGTTGAAGTAATATTATTTGCTGTTAACCCGGTTGGCGTACCGCAACTACCTGCATCGGTAATGGTAAAATTGCTGTTGGAAATATCAAAGAAAATATTTCCTACGGCTTCCACTTTTATCCTGGCAGTAGTAGTTGGTGTATTGGGTAAAGTAATGGATTGGCTACCATCATTTGGCGTGCTGGCAATGAGTACGGTTGGGAACGTTAAACCGCCATCGGTACTTAAAGATATTTTTACATTGGCGCAGCTCACCGGAGAAGCGGTAGTACTGGCAACATTCCAGGTAATATTTTGAGTGGAGTTACCCGCCCAGGAAACATTGGTATTGGGAGAAGAAACGCTAAAAGGCCCGGATGAATTGGTAACGGTAACCACCAAATTGGTAAACTGTGTTTGACCAACACTTACCGGCGCTGTAGAACTATACACTGCATTATCTCTCACCGTAAGCCTGAAGTTTAAAGTGCGGTTTACAGAGCTTAATGCTTCTGTATTTACACCGGCATCACCACCTACCATTGGGCCTGTAGTGTTTAAACCAGCAAGTATGCTTTGCAATCTTGGAAAATAACGTACCGGTGAAGCTGTGGGCCTGAATGAAAGCCAGTTTGGCCCCGTAGTTTTTGTTGGGCTGGCAATACTGCCTGCATTTGTTGTGGTAGAGTTATCATTTTGCTCCCAGCAATAAGTAAGTGCATCGCCATCAGCATCTGTAGCGGAGCCGGTTAATGCAAATGGGGTGCTAATAGGAATAGTATAATTGCTTACAGCATTTACAACCGGTGTTGCATTTACAATTGTTGTTGTAACCGGGCAGGTTTTTGAATTTAAATTGGATTGTATTTGTTCAATGGTAGCTTCATGATAAATATCGTAAGAATGGCCCGCAACATCATAAGAGGTAATTCCGGCATAGCCCATGATGGTTATTCCCGAACCTACTTCCTTATTAACGCCTGTACCTTCGTTGCTCATCGAAAACGTATGGTTACCGCCCAACTGGTGGCCTACTTCATGTACTACATAATCAATATCAAAATTATCTCCGGCGGGTACCCCATCAGCAGGTGATGTAATGCCGCTGCCTTTGCTGCCATTTACACATACACATCCAATACATCCTGCATTACCGCCACCCCCACTTGCGCCAAATAAATGGCCGATATCGTAATTGGCTTCACCAATAACCGAAGTAAGGGTATTTTGCAACTGTGTATTCCAATTACCCATTTGAGCAGCATTGGAATAAGGGTCGGTACTTGCGTTGTAATAAATAACATTTGTAGATGCCGCAATAAGGTTAAGGTGTAATGCAAGATCTTTTTCATAAACACCATTGCAGCGGGTTAAGGTGTTGTTGATATCAGCCAATACCAGGGCTACCTGTGCAGAACTTGTAGCGCCAAAATAATTGGAGTACTCTGCCGTAACCGACTGTGCCAGGCGCATGGTTTTTAAATTACCGCCGCTCCTGCCGGTGATGCCGCTATTTTGAACCTGTGTATTAATACTCAGTTCAAGATCGGCGCCGGGTGTTGTACATTTCCAGGATAATTGCGTTTTACTGCGTTGTGATTTAAATACGGCATAAATACTGTGATCTTGCGAATAGGGTTCAATAAATTCATTTTCTTTACCGGTGCGAAAAACCATGGTTTGAATACCCTGGGGTGAATAGCTCATTTTTAAAGTGGCATATTTATCCGTAATACCCTTGCCGGAAAATGCCCTTATTTCAGGGAACTGTGCTTGCAACTCCGCATCAAAGTTGGAGGCTTCCACAATTTCAAATTCTTCTATTGCACCATCTGCATTGGGCAAACTAATTACGGTTGTATGAGATGCCGTATTGTTCACTACTTTAAATAACTCATGCCGGATGAGGTTTAAATCGGCATTAAATAATTTAAACTCTTTGGGAAAAGATAGCCTGGCTATTGATTTATCGGTAGTAATTTTTCCAGTACCTGAGTACTGGCTCCAATAATTTTGCTGAGCAGATGCAGTAAATAAAACAGGTATTGTTAAAATGAAGAGTAGCAGTTTTTTCATAAACCGGTGTTTTTGTTTATTATGTAATCTTAAAAGTAAAAAAAATTACATTTATTTTAAAATTATATAAGAAGAATTTGAGTTTTTTTTCCGCCATAGGAAAGTCATAAAAAGTTCAAATTCCTATGGTATAATAGCTTTAGCAATACCTTTAAATCATCAAATGGCAATTGAGCTATTTACTCCTTAATAATTAAGTATTTATACGTTAAACTGATAAAATTACTTCCCCGTTTTGGTGAATTTAATCGTTTTGAAATACTGACCTTCGGTTACTTGTAAAAAATAAGACCCGGAACTTAGCTGCTGTACCGAAATATTTTGCAATGAAATTCCGGAAGGAACGGTTAACCTTTTTTGCAATAATTTTTCTCCTTTTGGGCTAAAAACTGAAATTTTTAACTCCTTACTATCCGGGCTTACAACCTGTATTTTTAAAACATTATTGACCGGGTTTTCTTTAAGAATAATATCTGTTTTGCTGTTTTGCAGCCTTACCATCCTAATATCCGAAAACCGTATAGCGCCTGATTTTGCAAATAGTTTCACCCGGTACAAAAGGGATTTATTGATGAGCGGTTCCACATCGGTAAACGAATAATGTTCACTACCTGTAAGCAGAGTAGCAGGAATTGTGGACAGGGTTCGATAGGTAATGCCATCATCGCAGCGCTGCAATTCAAAGCGGGTTATTTCTTCATTGAAATTTACACTCCAATTTAAAGCCACATTTTTTCCTGCCGCAGCAGCGGTAAAGGAAAACAGCTGTACCGGCAATACCGGCGCCCCCTGCACCCACACGGAATAACTGTAAGGCGGCAATTCAAAATATACCTGGTTGGTAGCGCTTAAAATTTGGAAAGGAAAATTTGATTGCGCCAGCACATCGGTAAAAACCGTTCCGGGAGCAATAAGCCCACCCCTGGTATTGATGGCATGATCAACTTTTAATGTGGTGCTTCCAAAATTTATAGCCACCAACACCTCTTTATTACCATTGCCGGCATGGCCTTCTAACTGGTAAATTAAAGCTTTATTAGCGCTGCCCTCAATGTAATTGGATCCATACGGTGTACCAAAACGGTTGAGATAATCCACGCTGGGCGAACCATTGATGTACAACTTTAATACATTCATAAGGTTCACCATCTCCGTACGGTAAGGCGGAAGGTTAGTTGGATGATAACTATATAAACCACCTGAAGGCGCAGGATAGCCGTAATAATCCGGGTAATAAATGGTGGGTACACCAATTTGGTTATTGGTTAAAATATAAGCATAAGCAAGGTTGGGATGATTGCGTACCAGCGATGCAAAACCTGATGCATCTCTAAAATCGTGGTTGTTTACAAAGGTTACCACGTTATATCCACTGAGCCCGGAAGCATCATGAATACTGGAGTTAAACACATTTCGCACATCATAACCACCTTCATCGCAAGCCTGCCTTAAATTTTCCCTTAGTGAAAAATCAAAAATTCTGGGTTGAATGGCTGACTGGGTACCGGCATTCATGTATGATTTTACACTATTCACCCAGCCGCTTAATTCTGCCGTATTGGTGCTGTACCATTCGCCTACCACCAGGGTGGGATCCATACCATCATCATGCAGGCTATCGAGCATATCCCCGACAAATTCCGGGGTGAAATGTTTTACGGCATCCATCCTGAAACCCCGTACCTGCAAATCGCTGTAGTTCCATTTGGCATATTCAATGAGCGTATCTTTTGTACGTTTTTGAAACTGGTCGTAATCGTAAAAAAAATACATGGCATCCCAATCGCCATTAAGGTAGGTTGTAGCTGCATTGGAAGAATTGGGTTTAAAAAATTCAAAATTCATTTGTCCACGTCCGCTCGGCATATTGTTAAAATTGGTATAAGTTTGATATGCCAGTTCATTTACAATATCCAGGCTTCTTGCAGCACTCCAAAGCCCATAAATGCGGTGATCGGAATAGCCGCCGGTATTTTTCAAATAAATAAAAATCGTATCGCCGGTGGCATAAAAATCGGATGCGTTAAGGTTGAGTTGAAATTCATCGGTGCCGCAGCCTGCGCCAGTTTCAATATTTACCAGCATATCACGTCCAAGCGTTAATAAATTATTAGCTTGCCCGCAAT
>JAFDZZ010000003.1:7055-10740 GCA_018266715.1 Bacteroidota bacterium | reverse complement strand
TGGCCTCATATTAATATTTTTACCAGCGCAAAGATAAGGTTTTGAAAGCCAGAAACCATATCCCTCCTACCCGCTTAACAGGCTTTAAATCAACCGGAATGAAACCATTTACCCAAACGGCAGACTAAGGTAGGCGGCTTGAGGAAATAACCATTATTTTTGACTTAAAATTTTTTCTTTGAGTAAAATAATCTATAGCCTGTCGGTTTATTTTTACTATGCGGCTTTGCACCTGGCTTCATTTTGGAACAGTAAAGCAAAACTTTGGGTACAGGGCAGAAAAAACATTCTTGGAAAAATACGCCAGGTGCTTGAATCCAACACTTCCCCGGTAATTTGGATGCATGCTGCAAGCCTGGGTGAGTTTGAGCAGGGTAAACCGGTTATTACCCGTCTAAAATCCATCTACCCCGATCATAAAATTCTCATAACCTTTTTTAGCGCCAGCGGCTTTGAAAATAAAAAGAATTACAACGGCGCCGAATATATTTTTTATTTACCCATTGACAGCGCAGGTAATGCAAGAGAATTTTTAAATATCGTAAAACCCAGCCTGGTTATTTGGGTAAAATATGAATACTGGTTTCATTATTTAACGCAATTAAAACAACGAAATATCCCGGTTATCCTCATCTCGGCATTATTCAGGCCCTCGCAACCCTTTTTTAAAATTTATGGGAGCCTATGGAAAAAAATGTTGCTTTGCTTTGAGGGTATATTTGTACAAAACAGCGCTTCTGGAGAGCTGCTAAAATCCATTGGTATTTATGAAAATGTAACCGTAAGCGGCGATACCCGGTTTGACAGCGTAATACACACTGCAGAACATTTTACTGAATTACCCAACAGCATAAAATTATTTTGCAACGGGCACCGGGTGCTGGTTGCCGGAAGTACCTGGGCTGAAGATGAAGAAGAATTTGTGCATTTTATAAAAAATAATACCCGCATAAAATTCATCATTGCCCCCCATGAAACCGCAAAAAGCAATATTGAAGAAGTGCAAAGCCGTTTCCCGGGCTGCCAATTATTTTCCCGGCTTTCTGAAGCTCCTGCACAAGCGGGTAATGTATTGATTATAGATAATATCGGCATGTTAAGTCGGCTGTATAAATATGCCGATATTACTTATGTTGGAGGGGGTTTTGGTGATGATGGCCTTCATAATATACTTGAAGCAGCGGTTTATGGCAAGCCCGTAATCTTTGGCCCTAATTATGAAAAATTTCCCGAAGCAGGCGATATGATTGAATTTGGAGGGGCCATTAGTGTAGAAAATGCCCTTGAGCTGGAAAAAATTTTAACCCAATTAAGTAATAATGATAGCCTAAGGGAAGAATATGCAGTAAAAGCCCGGCAATATATTTACGAAAATAAGGGCGCAACCGAAAAAATCATTTCTTTTATAACCCGTTAATGGGTTTATTGGGCAAACCTTCTTTTTACCAATTTTTCAAAATGCTTAACCAGTTCATTTTTGTCGTTCCAGCCCAATTTTAATTTGAGTTCCCTCCTAATCCAATATTCGGCTTCTGCATAAATTGAAAAACCATTGATGGTTTTAATGCTTCGCTCATACATATTTTCATCGCCCCGGAATAGTTCTTTAATAAAAACAAAACGGTCATTGATATTAATAGCTTTTTTTAAATCTTTAATGGGCGATTCACTAAGCGTTTCGGAAAGCTCAATGGTACCCTGCTTTAATTTATCATTTAGGGATGCGCCCCTTTCCGTAGGCAAAATATCCTGCACTTCTTTGGCAGGCGGGGTGTGCGCCTGCTGATGAATCATGGTAGGAAAATCATCAATGGGATCAAAAAGCAAACCGGGTTTATTTTGGGTGCTTAATTTATTGATTTCTTCTGCCTTACGTTTTATTTCTTCCAATTCGGCCTCCATTTCCGCTTCATCTACCTGTAAAATTTCCACTATTTTTTCTTCCTCTTTTATAGTTTCCGGTACCTGGGTAACCTCCTGAACCGGTGCCGGATCCTGGGTGGTAGATGTTAGCCTGCTTTCCAAAACAGGTGCAAGATTTAGGGCAACGAAAATTTCTTCCTCACCCTGCTGACCTTGATGTACTTCATGCTGTAATTCGCTTTGCAGCATTTGCACCGTAAGTAATAGCTGTGCCGCAGGCGCTCCTTCCTTAATTTGATTAACCAACTTTTCGGTTAGGGTTTTCACCCGTTCCATAATGTGTAGTTTTATTAAAAAATTGGGCTCATCTAAAATTTGTTTTGTCCTGTGAAACAAAACAATAATCTTTGCAAGCTACAAGCTAAGTTACAATAGAATTTCAAAAAATTTAAGTGAATGTTTATTGAACCAAATTTAAGGGGTGAGCGCCGGGGCTGGATTGAAGTGATTTGCGGCAGCATGTTTAGCGGAAAAACAGAGGAATTGATCCGAAGGCTAAAACGAGTAAAAATTGCCCATTTAAAAGTGGAAATTTTTAAGCCGGCTATTGACACCCGGTATGATGAGGTAAAAATAGTGAGCCATGATACCAATTTCATTAATAGCACACCGGTAGATAGCTCCCAAAATATATTGTTACTGGCCCAGGATGTAGATGTAGTAGGCATTGATGAGGCACAATTTTTTGATGCCGAAATAGGTAACGTATGCGAAGAATTGGCCATGCGTGGCATTAGGGTGATTGTTGCCGGGCTGGATATGGATTTTTTAGGAAACCCATTTGGTCAAATGCCCGCCTTGCTGGCAAAAGCCGATTACATCACAAAACTCCATGCTATATGTGTGGTATGTGGCGGCATTGCCAATATTTCTTACCGCAAAAGCGCCGACAAAGACCAGGTTGTGCTGGGTGAAAAAGATATCTATGAACCCCGGTGCAGGCATTGCAGTAAAAAGGGGAACGAAGCCGGCCGGAGCTGAACAGTGGCTGCAGCAGGCAATTGAGTGCATACCATGAGCAATTTTTCAAAAATACAGGCGCTTGTAAAAAAAGATGTGATGCTGGAAATGCGCCAGCAGCATACTTTTTACGGCCTCATCCTCTATATTGCTTCCACCATTTTTATCATTTACCTGGCTTTACCCGATGCACCGGAAGCCATCACCTGGAACACCCTCTTTTGGGTAATTCAATTATTTATTTGTGTAAACACCGTTGCAAAAAGTTTTTTACAAGACAGCAGGGGCCGAATGCTGTATTATTACAGCCTGGCATCTCCCGTACAATTTATTTTAGCTAAACTCATTTTCAATATTTTTCTTTTGCTAATCATGACGTTGATCAGCATTCTTTTCTTTTTCGTTTTTCTCGGTTTCCCGGTTGTGAACCCTGCTATTTTTATGGTTATTTCGGTTTTGGGAGGCATAAGCCTAAGCCTGGTTTTTACCCTCATGAGCGCTATAGCCGCAAAAGCGCAACATAATGCTTCGTTAATTGCAATTTTAGGCTTCCCGGTAATTTTACCGCTATTGCTGTTGCTGATGCGTTTAAGCAAATTAGCCTTTGCAGAAGTATTTAAAGAAGGTGCCGTATGGCAACTCACCGGTATAATCATAGGGCTCGATGCATTGGTAGTGACACTCGCTATTATTTTATTTCCATTTTTATGGAAAGATTAATTTCTCCAATTACCCATTCGATGCATGCCTTACCGGGATTGTAATAAAGGGAAGTTTGGAGTTCAAAAAAAGGATTTTATTT
>JAFDZZ010000003.1:0-6953 GCA_018266715.1 Bacteroidota bacterium | reverse complement strand
TTTTTTTGTACTTTTAACCACTATGCCATCCATTCAAATAAAACGTATTTATGAAAAACCGGCAAAGGAAGATGGATACCGGATTTTGGTGGATAGGCTTTGGCCGAGGGGAATGAAAAAAGAAAATGCGCCTTTTAATGAATGGATAAAATCCATAGCGCCTTCAGCAGAGTTAAGAAAATGGTTCGACCATCAGCCGGAACGATTTCCTGAATTTGAAAAGCGCTACAAAAAAGAACTGAAAAAGGTTGAGGATGAACTGGACCGTATAAAATTATTGGCTCAAAAAAAGAATATTACACTTTTATATTCCGCCAAAAACCGTGAAATGAACCAGGCTGTGGTTTTAAAAAACGTATTAACCAAAAAATTACAATAAAAGACCATAAAATCTCTTAACCGATGCAATCCGTTACATTTGCACTTTAAATTCAACATATGTTTTCCAAAGCTTGTGAATATGCCATTAAAGCCACCATTTATATAGCCGGGCAATCCATGCAAAACAAAAAATCCGGTCAAAAAGATATTGCCAAAGCCATAAATGGCCCGGAAGCCTTTACGGCAAAAACGTTGCAAAAACTTACCCGTAATAAAGTGCTGAGCGCCGATAAAGGGCCCAATGGCGGTTTTTATTTGAACAAAGAGCAATTGCAAAATGTTTGCCTTAAAAATATTGTTGAAGTAATAGATGGAAACAGTTTATTTGAAAATTGCGGGCTGGGTTTAAATAAATGCAACGATAAAAAACCCTGCCCTGTTCACCATAAATTTAAATTAGTGAAAGAAGGTGTTTTGGAAATGCTGGAAAGTACCACCGTACAATATATGGCCCTTCAAATGAAAAAGGGAAAAACGTTTTTGAAATCTTAAATAGTATGTTCACAAAAAGAGAAATTAAGTCAAGAGAAGATATTCAAATCCTGGTAGATCAATTTTATCAACGTGTGCAGGAAAATGAACTGCTGGGTCCAATTTTCAATGAAGTCATACAGGATAGATGGCCGCAGCACCTGGAAAAAATGTATTCTTTTTGGGAAACCGCTTTACTGGAAAAAAAATCATATTCCGGGAGGCCCTTTCCTCCTCACGCTAAATTAAACCTCCGGCAAGAACATTTTGACACCTGGTTAAGAATTTGGCATCAAACGCTTATGGAAAATTTTGAAGGCGAACTTGCCGAAGAAGCAAAATGGCGGGCCGATAAAATGGCCGTGATGTTTATTTCCAAAATAGACTATTATCGTCAAAATAATGCTACACCTTTGCTATAATCAAAGGGTAAACCAGGCTTTATGACCGGTAATTTTAAAAAAAATAATATTAAACCGGGTTTTCCCGGCATAACATAAATTTTAACCTTAATTCAACCAAAAGGTTTTTTAAAACAGTAACGGAATGCAAATTGATTTTAATATTTTGATGACTTATGGCGCAGTGGCCTGCAAAGTAAATAAAGGGGAATTAGTTTTTAGTGAAGGCACAACCCCCGTCCATTATTACCAGGTGGTGGAAGGATGCATTAAAGTGTTTACCAGTAATAACAAAGGCAAAGAATTTATACAAGGAATCTTTTCCGATGGTCAAAGTTTTGGAGAGCCTCCTTTATTAATAAATAAATTGTATCCCAGCTCGGCACAAGCCACCATGGCCAGTGTTGTTGTAAAAATTTCAAGAGAGAAATTAATGGATATTTTTAATGATTACCCTCAAATGCTTCAAAATTTATTCTTCAAATTTGCCGACCGGCTTTATCAAAAAAGTATTTCGGCGCAAATTTTGGTGAGCCGTACGCCTGAAGAAAAAATAATCCAGTTTTTAGAAAATTTCAAAACCTATCATAATACCAAGGCCTTAGCACTGGTTTCATTTACCCGGCAGCAAATTGCCGATTTTACGGGCCTAAGGGTAGAAACGGTTATTCGCACCCTTTCAAGATTGAGTCACCATGGTAAGGTGAAGATTATAGATCATAAATTATATTATTAATACAATGGGTAGGATATTATCGCCAAAATGGTTTCGGATAGCGTTGATCAACCTGGTTATTGTTGCTTTGTATGGCAGTTTGATGCGCTATAAAATTGCTTTTGATTTTCCGTTCCTTGAGCAAAAAAAACTGTTAAACGCCCACTCGCATTTTGCATTTGCCGGCTGGATTAGCCATGTGCTGTATTGTGGGTTTCTATTACTCATAGCACCGTTTATTAAAGATAGCAGCCATATAAAATACAAAGCGTTAATTATTTTAAACCTGGTTAGTGCGTATGGCATGTTAATTTCATTTACCCTACAGGGTTATCAACTGGTCTCCATTGCTTTTTCTACACTTTCCATTATAACAGCTGTAATTTTTACAGTACTTTTTATTAGGGATAGCAAAAATTTTCCTCCGCAACATGCTGCCAAACCCTGGGCGGTTACAGCGTTATTGCTCAATGTCATTTCGGCTGCCGGTCCATTTTATTTAGCCTATATGATGTTTAGCAAAAATTTTGACCAGTATAATTACCTGGCTTCAGTTTATTATTACCTGCATTTTCAATACAGTGGGTGGTTTTTCTTTGGTTTTATTGCCATTATTGCCAATAAATTACCGATTAGCAAAACCGTTTTAAATAAATATTATACCTTATTTGCAGTATCGGTAATCCCGGCTTTCTTTTTATCCATATTGTGGTACAAACTCCCACTTTGGCTTTATATTCTTACCGTTGCGGCCTGCCTTTTACAGTTATTTACATGGTTGGTTTTAATGTTTAAATTATGGCCGGTATTAAATAAACAGCCCATACCCTATCCCCGATGGGTAAAAATATTTTTTTATGCTGCAGCCACAGCACTTACCATAAAGTTTGTTTTACAAGCGGTGTCAGTGGTACCCTATTTAAGTCATTTTGCCTTTAGCATCCGCTCTATTGTAATTGCTTTTCTACATTTGATTTTGCTGGGTATTTACAGTTTGTTTATCATTGGATATCTATTTGTGAAAAAAAATATCCATACCGGTCCGGTGGCAAAATATGCGGCTTTTTCTTTTTTGGCAGGGGTGGTTCTTAATGAATTAGTATTGGCGTTATTGGGAATTGCAGCATTTTATTATCTCTCTATTCCCTATTCCAACTACATGCTATTTGGCGCTGCAATAATCCTTTTTGCTTCCGCCCTTTTCTTATGGGGATCACAGGTGATTGAAAGAAAAAAAACAGGAAACCCGTAGAGAACATTCAGGTTTTTCTCCAGGTGAACTAAAGTAATTGTTGCAACATGATAGCTGCCATTTCGCTTGCATGTTGCTTCATTTTAGTGGCATTACTGCCGGAAAAATGCTGGTCTATAGTTTCGTTAAAAAGTTTGAGCCAACGATTAAAGTGCTTTGATGTAGTAGCGGTTTGAGCATGAAGTTTTTTATGCGCTTCCAAAGGGTTTCCCTCATAATCTCCGGAATAAAAAAGCACATTTTCCCAAAAAGCCGTCATTACCGGAATATGATTTTCCCAGTTTACTTTCACTACCCGGGTAAAAAACTTGCCAATCATTTTGTCGGCATTTGCTTTTTCGTAAAAAAGCTGCATAACTTCTTGAATCTCTTTTTTACCGGTAATATCTGGCTTCATACTTTAATAAGCATTGAAAAGGCTTTATAAATCTTTCTTTCTAAATTTAATGAGAGAAATTAAAAACGGTACTATTACCCAAAGCGCCAGTAGCATAAAAGAAAGTATTATACCCAAATTGCTTCCGAAAATATCTTTGAAAATTGCCCCGGTATGGCCCATCATTGCCGATATATTCATCCGCAAAAGAATAAGTATCCTGCACAAATCAATAGGGCTTAGGGCGCTTAGCAATACTACCGGTTTTTCAATAGGATAATCGGCAAATTGAAAAAATAAAAAAAGCACTAACCCATCAAATAAAAGGGCAAAATACAACCAAAGCATAATGGATACCCCAATGCCTTTGGCTTTGTCCCTGCTAAGAATACCACTCAAAAATGCTACGGCCACAAATATTACAGACAGCAAAGAACCGGATACAATCATCATTAGGGCCGTGCCGGTATCGGCAAAAATCAACAAGGGGATCCCCACTCCCACTATAAATGATACCACCATACTTAATGACATCCCAAAAAATAAGGCTTTCCAAATTACACTGCGTTTTACCGGGTGGCTCACCAGTAGCTCAATAAATTCATTACTGTTATATACATATATGGTAGCAAACAAAACGGAAACCAGGGGAACGGTAAGCAGGATGATATTGAGTACGGTGAGTAGGCCCTTGGTGGCATTATCTTCCAGGCTAAAAGCGCTCCAGGAAAACAAAGCCAGCATAATGGCATACACAATCACAATTTTATTCTTTAAAATATCCAAAACCACATATTTCAATATACGCATCATACCTCTTCACTTTTTAAAAGGTGAACAATAGACTTTGCTATAGTGCTTTTGCCGGTATCGGATTTGAGTTCCGTAACACTTTTATGAAAAATCAATTTACCTTCCTGCATAAAAATTACCTGGGTAACCATATCTTCCAGTTCACTTAACAAATGCGAAGTAATAAGAATAAGACTTCCTGAATTTTTGGCTTCGTTAATTTTTGCTTTAAGGATTTCTGCCGCTACAGGATCCAGGCCGGCAGTGGGCTCATCCAGGATTAAGACTTCCGGCCTAAACATAAATGCAAGGGTTGCGCTTACCTTTTGGGTGGTTCCCCCGCTTAAGGTGCGCATCTTTTTATCCAGCATCGCATCAAGAAAATACTGTTCATACAAAGTGGTATCCGTAGCTTCTTGGCTATTCCGGATATTTTTGATTAAATCAATGACCTGGCCAATTTTCATATTCTCCGGATAGCGGCCAATTTGGGGCATATACCCTATTTGATGTTTATAAGCAATATCCTGTTTTATATTTTTACCTTTAAAAATAATATCGCCTTTTTCGGGGAGTACCATTCCCAGTATGGATTTAATAAGTGTGGTTTTACCACAACCATTAGGGCCAATCAAAGCAATACATTCTCCTTTGTTGAGTTGCAGGTTTACATGATCCAAGGCCGTTAGCCTGCCAAATTTTTTGGTTAAATTTTTAATTTCAATCATAATGGATAGGGATAAATACTGGGTTTACGATCAATAAAATTTTCCGGGGTGAGGCTGGGGATCACCTTCTCGGATTTGTCCAAAAGGTTTACAATAAAACTTTGATAAAGCAGCATGGCCGGAGGATTTTTTTCCACAATCACCGAATAGAGGCTCAAGGGATGAAAAGGGATATCGCCAAATTTGTCTTTATCTAAATCATAGCCCTCATATTTGTCCCAATAGTTTTCATTGAAATGATTTAAGGTAAGGGTTCCATTTGTTGTAACATCAAAAATATTTCCAATAAAATTATTATAGGCAATTTCATTATCAATGCAATTCGCCTGCATGCGCATTCCCCATCCGTTGCCCTTAAATAGGTTGTGTTCAATTACAATCCGGCTGGATCCGTCAAAGAAAATTCCCGTAGTGTTACTCAAAAAATTATTTCCCGATAGGTAACAATCCGACAACTCTTTAAACAAAACTCCATAAGCCGCATCGCCCCAGTTTTCCTCAAAGGTATTGTTCATCATCACCACTTTTTTGGTAAACATTACGGCTACGCCTGCACCGTTATTTTTAAAATAATTGGTAATATAGGCATTATCATTAGAAAACATAAAATGCAAACCATAACGCAGGTTATTCTTTGAAATATTTCTCCAAATAACCGAATGACTTACAAATTCAAAATAAATACCGTCCCGGTGGCCGCTGATTTTATTGCCGGTAATTTGAAGGCTATCACTTTTCCAGCAATGGATGCCGTTGCCGGATTGGTATTCCTCTTTTTGTGAAGCTTTTATGATGTTGTTCTTAATAATGGCATGCTGAACATATTGCAGGTAAATACCAAAGTAATTATTAATGAGAATATTGCCTTCAATTAATATATTGCTGCACTCATACACCTTAATGGCGCCGGGATCTTCCATTACAGTTCGCCCGGAATTTTGAAGCGTAAACCCTTTTATCGTTACATTGCTGTGCTTTACTGAAAAAATTTCATACTTTATTTCCCCATCTAATACCGGGAAACCCTCTCCAAGTAAACAAATTGACTTGTCTATTATGATATTCCCTTCTTTATAAAGCCCGCTAAAAACAATAAGGGTATCGCCATTTTTGCTTTGTTTTACGGCTTCCTTAATCTGTTTATAAACCTCTCCTTTACCCACCTTTAATACGGCTGCGTTGGTATCTTTACTATTAAGCAAAAGCAATACTAAAGTAGCAATAAACCCATATATATTAATGATCATGCCCTTCATGGCTACTTCCTTCCTTCTTTTCTTGATGTTGATTGATTTGATTCCAATCCGCAACGGTTGCGGATAATTTATTGGCCTGTGCAAGGGCCGCTTCTTTTGTTGCAAACGCCACTGTATTTCCACCCATTGGGCTTTTATAGCTATCATGGGTAATATACCAGGCTGAGGTAGCATCTATAAATTCATTCAACTTCTCTACGTTTCCAACATAGTAATTTTTAATGGATCCTTTTTCTGCTGATTCGGCATATTTTTTCATACAACTAATATCATCAAACTTGTACACCCTTCCTTTTTGAGTAACCAGTTCAGCCATAAAATGGGCATCAGTAATACCCATTTTACAAAACTCGCAGGCATCTTTATCAAAATTAACGGGCACAGGGCCTTTATTTGCACAGGAAGAAAATGCCATTATGCTAATAACCAATAATGCAGCTACGGGGGTTTTCTTTTTAAATCTTTTAAAGAAATTGGTCTCTTTCAATACGGCAATAAGCACCAAAAGACCGGAGGAAATAAATAACCACCCCCCCAGCGCCGGAATGGAATAGGCGCCAAAATTAAGCAACTGTTTAAAC
>JAFDZZ010000039.1 GCA_018266715.1 Bacteroidota bacterium | reverse complement strand
TTTTGGAGGGATTTTTGTGTAAATAATTCGGTACTTTGAAGTGAAATCAATAATGGATGAAGCTCATTTTCTTATTTCTTAGTTCGTTTGCTTTATTGGCATTAAAAGCAGGCGCCCAAATAAATATTTACTACAGCCCCATAAAACTCAAAGCCGGCGAACATTTGTTTTATGCCGGTATGGATCCTAAAAATTTAGCGCAGGATCTTGCGGACTTATTAGGCATGGCAACCGGCCGGCCCTTTGTAGTTCTACCTTATGAACCGGGGCAGAGTAAAGGAATTTTCTTGTTACTCGATTCCAGCATAAAAGAAAAGAATAACGAATGTGGAATAATGGAAACCAACGGGAAAGATTTTGTTCGCATTAAGGCACAATATATCAGCGGCATTTCCTATGCGCTATATAGCTGGCTGGAAGAACTGGGTTTTAAATTTTATTTGCCCGGAAACGAATGGACCACTATTCCTTCTCTTCCGTCTCCGTTTTCCGATAAGGTTCCATCCAAAAAATATCAGCCTTATTTTATACACCGTTTTTTTTCCAAAAGTGGCGGCGTGTTTGCCCTAAAAAATATTGATGAAACTTTAAAAAACGATAAGGAATGGATGGACTGGTACCGCAGGAACCGTATGGGCAGTAATTATGTGGGCATTGACGGGCACATGGGCGAAGCATTTAATATTGCACACAAAGAAATCATTGAACAAGACCCTTCCCTTCTTGCGCCGGTAAATGGCAAAAGGCAATATGCCGTATCGGGCAAGCTGGATCCAACTAATAAAAAAGCCGTTACCCTTTTCAGTAATTGGATTGCTCAAAAATACCTAGAACGAAAGCAGCAATATGCAAACTACCTGCCCTTTAAAAAATATTACAGCGTTGATGCCGGCGATGGTTTAAATTATTGCCATACCCCGGAATGTGAAAAACAATTTAAATCCGTATCCGACCAGGCTTTTTTTATTGCCAATACGGTTGCCAACAACTTAAAGCACCTGGATAGCGCTGCCGGGGTAAGTACATTGGCCTATACCGAAAGGGCCGATACCCCTTCTTTTCCTATTGCCCAAAATATCCATGTGCAGATGGTGGCATCGGCTTTTCAAAAGGTAACCACTCCTGCACAACTGATGTACCGATGGTCAAAAAAAACTAACAACCTTACGCAATACGATTATATCAATATTGGGATTTGGACGGCAGATCACCCGCATTTTGATTTAGGGAATTATTTTAATTATTTGCAGTATGTGAAAAAATTAGGCGTACAGGGCTTTTCCTTCGAAACCTCTTACTCTAAGTTTGGGTCGGGCATTATTCAATATTTTGTTTTAAAATTTTTGCGACAGCCCTTTGCTTCCATTGATGAGCAACTGGAAGAATTTTGTAACGATAATTTTGGGAAAGCAGCGCCGTTAATTAAAAAAATATTTAAAGAATGGTACTTTTCAGAGTTGCATAGTGATACACAAATTGGCCTCTCTTCATTTTATGAAGACGAATTGGGCCGCTACTTTTTTTTACTCGATAAAGCTTCCGCCATTAAGGATTTACCGGGTACTATTCTGCAAAGAATCACCGAACTTAAAGCTTACTGCATTTACCTGGCAAAATACTACGAGTTACGAACCAGCCTCAAGATGGAAAAACTGGCTTCTATAAACCGAAATGCTTATGAAGACAAAGCTGAAGCCTTGCTCCAATACACCTGGAGCCTGTATGCCACTAAAATATTTCAAAACACCCAACTTAACGAAGCCCTTAAAAACCTTTTCCTGAAACAGCCGGCAAGAAAAGAAAAATGGAATTATTTAACCCATCCAAATTTTGGAAACTTGTTTCAGTTTCAAAGCGCTGCAGATGCAGTGAATAAAGAGTACCGTCAAATAAAAAAACAATACATCCCCTTAGCCTCTTTTAACCAGGAATTACCACCCCGGTTTTTTGAAAATAATTATAACCGGTCTGCTGACAGTATTTTTATTGCCACAGCAGATGAAAAGTCATTAGGATATTTTATGTATGCTATTGACTTTTACAGTCCAAAAGACGGTGTACTAACGGTTGCCTGCAAAACCCATTCCAGCGCCATTACCCAGTCGGCTTATTGCTCCGTAATTGCCGTGGAAAAAAATGACTTTAGCTATATGGATGCGCAATATATTTATCGCCCTAATGCCGACAGCAGCATCAACTTCCGTATTCCTTCCGCCGGGTTTTACAAAATCTATTTAGCCCAATACAATGCCACTCCCATTCAATTTATCATTTACCCCAACCACAATCTTTTATTCATCCATAAAAAAACCACTTTATTTAATTTCTTAAAACTTCAGGATTTCAACCCTTCTTCTCCGTACGACAACCAATACCTTTCTCTTTATACCCCGGAAACAGATCGGCTTAATTATGCACTCATTAACGCAAAAGCCTCTAACAGTTTTTCATTTCTATTCTCAAATGGCTTACCGGCAAACTTGAATAAAACCGGGTCGCCATATAATTTAAGTGTTACAATCCCCGCCGGGCAGCGCAATAAAATGATTTACATGAACAACCGTATTTTCCGGTATAGCGCCGTTTTAAAAAACATTCCACCGTACTACTTTTTTATGAAAAAACTCCGGAAGTAACGGTCCACAAGCTGCTTTTCGATTGGGTAACGGATATCTGTTTATCTTTACCGGCTAAAACGAAACACCGGAAATGTTTTTTTCTTTTGTAGCAAAAAAAGGCAATTATTATGGGCTGTTGTTGTACCGGTTGTTGATCGTATTATTCCTGTTCTTTTTATGCAGAATAGGTTTTTATTTTTTAAACCGTAATTTATTTACAGGCCTTACTCCTGCCCGCTGGCTTACCATTTTTAAAGGCGGGCTTGTATTTGATATTGCCGCCCTGTTTTATTTTAATAGCTTTTTTTTAATTTTAACCCTATTGCCCATACCGGCCAGGAATAGTGCAGGCTACCAATACATTTTAAAATATATTTTTTTTGTTTTTAACGGTCTGGCTATTGCTTTAAACTGTATTGATTTTATTTATTACCGTTTTACGTTACGCCGTACTACAAGAAGTGTATTTAGTGAATTTGCCAACGAAACAAACAAAACCAGCCTGGTGGGCAGTTTTATGATGGATTTCTGGTATGTTATTTTGATATTCCTGGCTTTAATGGTTTTAATGATTTGGCTTTACAACCGGGTTAAACTTAAACCTGCAGAACACCCGAAATATCATTTTGGGTTTTATGCCCGATCCATTATTGCTTTTATTTTAGGCATTACCCTCGCCATTGGCGGTATAAGGGGCGACTTTAAATACAGCACAAGGCCCATTACAATCAGTAACGCCGGCGAATATGTAAAATCACCCAACGAAATTTATCTTGTTCTCAATACGCCATTTTGCATGGTGCGTACCTGGAATGTAAAAAAGTTGGAAGAAATACATTATTTCAGCAATACCGAGGTGGAAAAAATATTTTCTCCCCTTCATTTTCCTGCACCGGACTCGTCACAATCTTTTCGAAAAAAGAATATTGTGATATTTATTTTAGAAAGTTTTGGCAAAGAAGCCATTGGCGGATATAATAAAGAATTAGATAACGGCTCTTATACCGGCTACACTCCATTTGTTGACTCATTAATGAAAAAGAGCCTTGTAGTTTGGAATTCGTTTGCCAATGGCCGAAAGTCAATTGACGCCATACCCTCTATTTTAGCATCTATACCTAACGGTTACGATCCTTTTGTACTCACACCATATGCCTCAGACAGCCTACAGGGACTTTCAAAAATACTCAGGAAAGAAGGCTATGAAACTTCATTCTTCCATGGCGGGCCAAATGGCTCAATGGGTTTTAAGGCTATTGTAAATTTATTAGGTGTTGAAAAATATTTTGGTAAAACTGAATACAACAATGATGCAGATTTTGACGGGATTTGGGGAATTTGGGATGAGCCGTTTTTTAATTTTTTTGCAGAAAAACTCAACCATTTCAAAGAGCCTTTTTTCAGTACCATTTTTTCGGTTTCTTCACACCACCCGTTTAAAGTTCCGGAAAAATATAAAGGCAAATTCAAGAAAGGCCCATTACCTGTATTGGAGTGTATTGGCTATACCGATTATGCACTTAAAGAATTTTTTGAAAAAGCCCAAAAAACAACCTGGTTTAAAAATACCCTCTTTGTAATTACTGCAGACCATGCCACCGTATGTTACCACCCGGAATATTTAAATCCCTGGGGAGAAGCAGCAATACCCATTTTATTTTATGCGCCAGGCGACAGCAGTTTGACCGGCATAAAGCCCGGCGTGGTTTCGCAAATTGATATTATGCCTTCTGTATTATCTTATCTGCATTATCCGAATCCTTATTTTGCCTTTGGCGAAAGTGTTTTTGATAAAAACCGTAAAAATTTTTCCGTAACATTTACCGGCACTTACCGTTGGATTGAAAATGATTATTTATTGGTTTTTGATGGAACCCGATCAACAGGACTTTTTAATTATAAAACCGACAGGTTGTTTACACAAAATCTGCTGAACCGGGATACTGCTTTGGCTGCTTCAATGGAAACATCACTAAAAGCCTATATCCAGCAATACAACAACAGGCTCATCCAAAACCGGCTTACGGTTAATAGCAGGCCATAGCTAAGACAATGAACCCATAAAAAAATCCTGCGAAAAAGCAGGATGTTCAATGTTATTTTTTTTAATTATTATACGGCAAAACTTTCTCCGCATCCGCAACTTCGGCTGGCATTTGGGTTATTAAAATAAAATCCCTTGCCATTTAAACCATCGCTAAATTCAAGTTCGGTATTTACCAGGTATAAAAAGCTTTTTAAATCGGTAACGATCTTTATGCCCTTATCCTCAAAAACCTGGTCCATAGGTTTTACTTCCGAATCAAAATCAAGTTTATAACTTAACCCACTGCATCCACCACCTACAACGCCAACCCGTAAAAAATAATCGGGCTTACCGGCAACTCCGGCATCATTCATCAGTTGTAACACTTTTGATTTTGCTTTATCGCTGATATATATTCCGTTATCGGTTCCTAAATCCAGTGCCATAGGTTAATAGCTGTTTTATGAGTTACCGTTTAATGCAAAATTAATGCACTACGCTTTCTTCAAACTTAATGGCTTCCATTCCGTTTTTAACCCTGTAATCATTTATAGCGGCTTTAATGGCGTCTTCTGCCAAAACGGAGCAGTGAATTTTTACCGGCGGCAAAGCCAGTTCTTCCACAATTTCCATATTGTCAATTTTTAAAGCGTCATCCACTGATTTGCCTTTAAGCCATTCTGTAGCCAAAGAAGAAGAGGCTATGGCAGAACCGCAACCAAAGGTTTTAAATTTTGCATCGGTAATTACACCGGTTTTTTCATCTACCTGGATTTGCAGGCGCATCACATCGCCGCATTCGGGTGCACCCACCAGACCGGTGCCTACATTTTTTGCAGCTTTATCCAGCGTACCCACGTTTTTGGGGTTCTGGTAGTGGTCAATTACTTTATCGGAGTATGCCATGTTTTTTAGTTTAAAATTTTTAAATACTATTCACTGTAAAGATTCATGCAAAGTAAAAACGGCATCGAATCTTCCTAAGTTAATTTTAATGTGCAGCCCACTCAATGGTGTTAAGGTCAATCCCGTCTTTATACATTTCCCATAACGGGCTCATTTCCCTAAGTTTTAATACGGTTTCCGATATGGATTTAACAGTATAATCTATTTGATCTTCAGTTGTAAAACGTCCCAGGCCAAAACGTAGTGAACTGTGTGCCAAATCATCGCCAAGGCCAAGCGCTTTTAAAACATAGCTGGGCTCCAGTGATGCCGATGTGCATGCAGAGCCGGAGCTGAGGGCAATATTTTTATTAAAGCCCATCATTAATCCTTCGCCTTCTACATATTTAAAGGAAATGTTGGCAACATGTGGCAGGCGATGTTCCCGGCTTCCGTTTACATAGGCTTCTTCCAGCTTCATCAATTCCGTTTCCAACTTATCCCTCAAGTTGATCAAACGTTTGGTTTCTTCTTCCATTTCCAACTGACAGAGTTCGCAGGCTTTTCCAAAACCTACAATGCCGGGCACATTTAAAGTGCCGCTACGCATTCCCCTTTCGTGTCCGCCGCCATCAATTTGGGCCGTAACTTTTACTCTTGGGTTTTTACGCCTTACATATAAAGCGCCAACACCTTTGGGACCATACATTTTATGGGCTGAGAACGACATTAGGTCAATACCATCTTTTATCACATCCACCGGAATTTTACCTACCGCCTGTGTGGCATCTGTAAAGAAAAGCACCCCCTTCTTTTTGGCAATTGCGCTAATTTCTTTTACGGGTTGTATGGTTCCTATTTCGTTATTGGCATACATAATGGCCACCAGTATGGTAGTAGGCTTAATGGCGGCTTCCAGTTCGTTCAAATCAATTAATCCTTCTGCATTTACAGGAAGATAGGTAACTTCACCACCCAATTTTTCAATGTGTTTACAAGTATCTAATACCGCTTTATGCTCCGTAGTTGCCGTAATAATGTGGTTCCCTTTTGAGGCATACATTTCAAATACACCTTTAATGGCAAGATTATCGGCTTCCGTGGCGCCGGAAGTAAAAATAATTTCTTTAGGATCTGCGCCAATGAGTTTGGCTACCTGGCCCCTGGCATAATCTACAGCTTCTTCGGCCTCCCATCCAAAAGGATGATTGCGGCTTGCCGCATTTCCATAATGTTCTAAAAAATACGGCGTCATGGCTTCAAGCACTCTTGGATCCATTGGAGTGGTAGCGTTATTGTCTAAATAAATCGGTAGTTTCAACATTATACTGTTTGTTCTTTAAATTTTATACGGCAAAGTTACTAAAAAGCCCCTATTTTGCAGCGTTAGTAAGGGTTGATCCATTGCTATTTTACCAATTTCGTAAACCCGAAATTTAACCATATATGCTAAAAACTGAACATATAGGCATTGCGGTAAAAAATCTTTCCGCTTCGGTTGCTTTATTTGAAAAACTATTAAACAGCCCCTGCTATAAAACAGAAATTGTTGAAAGTGAAAATGTAAAAACCGCCTTTTTACTTGCCGGCGACACCAAAATTGAGCTTTTGGAAAGCATAACCGAAGATGGCGTAATTGCGAAGTTTATCGAAAAAAAAGGCGAAGGCATTCACCATATAGCGTTTGAAGTGGAAGATATTTATGCCGAAATGGAACGGTTAAAAAATGAAGGATTTACTTTACTCAATAATGAACCTAAAAACGGGGCAGATCATAAGCTGGTTTGTTTCTTGCATCCCAAAAACACCAATAGCGTATTAATTGAAATTTGCCAGCAAAAAAAATAGAGGAAGACGGCAGCTCCCTCTATTAAACTATCTTCCGGGAAAATTATTTTTTCACTACTTTAAACCTGTAACTTTCGTTGGGCAATTCAGCAGAAAGAATGTACACGCCCGATGCGATACCCTGCAGGTTATCTATATAAACCTGGTTTAAACCTTTTTTAAGGTTAAGGATATTTTCTTTTAGCCTCCTGCCCTTTTCATCAAAAAGATATAAACGCAATTGTACATCGGCCGGCACAATAGCATCTACTTTAATCCGGGATGAAAAGGGGTTTTCCACTACCTTAACGGTGGTAAGAAACGATTTTCCCAATAAAATAGCATGGCTGTACTTAAACGTTCGAACATCTTGCCCCACCATTTTTAAACGGTAATATTTATTGCCAACAATTCTTTCCGGATCGGTAAAATGATAAGAAGAAAAAGGCATGTTTCGGGCATTGAGCATGCCAATACTTCGGTAATTAACTCCATCATCACTACATTCCACTTCGTAATAACTCAGGTCTTCTTCCCCCTGGGTATTCCAGGTTAAAAATGCGTTTCCGGTATTATTGATATTTCCTTTAAACTGCAAAAAATTACCTTTTAGCACTACCCCGCAAGTGATAATTTGCAGCATAGTGGCGCTGCCATCGGTATAGGCACAGGCTGCCGAATTTAAATTGGCTGCCGTTGTACCTACAATTACCCTATAATATTTTCCGCTATCGGCATAGGTAGCAATAAAGGGCGGTAAATTGGTGATGTATTGGTAATATCCACCAACAAGTGTTGGTGTGCCAACACCTGAAGTGCCCGGTCCAATGAGGTTGGTCCAAACGGTACCACCAACATTACTCACCTGCCATTGGTAGTAAACATAAGAATTATACATGTGTCGAATCGTATCGGAAAGCGATACAATATTTGTGGCTTCCCGGCAACCGAGATAGGTTGGGGTTATGTTCATACTGAGCCTTGGGCCGCAATGCGCAACTTTAATATCGTCTATGGCCCAGTCGTTACCGCCTCCACCCGGCGAATTATTTCTAATTACAAAATTGGCAATGTTTTGGGCGCCACGGGTTAAAAAAGTAAAGCCGAATTTTTTCCAGGGAATTACCCTGTCGTACCTGATATCGCCGGTGGTATAACAAATAAATCCATCAATTTCAAAACTTAAGTTTGGCCTTACGCCGGCAGAATCATTACCCGGGTAGGGAATAAAACCTATGGTTCTGGAGCCCCGGCCATTACTGTCGCAGCTGCATCTTGGGCACACATTTCTAAACCAGGCGCTAAATTCGTAATAGGTATTCGGGCAAAGGTTACTTAGGGTTTCCTGGTACGCCACATCAGTATTATAACTGGCATTTACCAGCACAAAATATCCTCCCCTTGTACCCGGCGCTACCGGTGGGTTTCCCAGGGCCTGGTTACTGGCTCCGGTATGGTCGCCGCCAATATCCCATTGGCCAAATACCCGTTGTGTGGCCGGCGACTCGGGCATGGGAGCATTTACGTTGGTAGAGCCGTTTGCACTACTGTTATTTACAATAGAATAATAATAGTCATTGGGTTGATTGGTAGATACATTCTGCTTGATATAAGAGGTACCAAATAAAACCGGGGTAGCACGGTTGGCCGTAGTGCCGCTGGCAAAAGTACCCAACGAATCTGATGCGGCGCTCATATTGGAACCAAATTCGCAGGCATTCGATGCCTGAATTAATTTGATTTTACTTATTGGAAAATTCACTACCGAAAGGGAAACCGTTGGAGACAACATTCTATACCTTACCGACCCGGAATTAAAAACAATACTATCCCCATAAGGTGTTAAAGGATTTATTCTCACCCTGTAACAAGCTACCATAATACAATGGCTATTGTAGAAACTGGGCTTGCTGGAATCGGACCTCACATATCCTCCTCTTATTCCATTAGCATATTTGCCCATATTAATGGTAATATTTCCACCCAGGTTTTTACCCCAGTCGGCATCCTGAACTTCGGAAAACGGACCCTTATAAGTGATGCCCTGGTTGGTGGTTACCCTCATGGATCCGGTGATATATGTGGTTTTTAGCGGCACCTGGTCAAACACCTGCAAACTGTCAATAATCGTTCGGGTGGTTTGTGTTTTTACGGCAACAGTAACCCGTACTTCAATGGTATCCCCTGGGTTAAAAGTACCGCCGCCATTAAGTTTGCTAATATTCAAAAAGCTTTTTCCCACATCTACCCGGCCACCTTGTGCTATTACCAGCAAAGGCAAAAAAAATATACCGGCTGTTAGCAGTATACCTTTGTGTAGAGTTTTACGCATACTCATAATTTTAGTTAACATTGAGATGGATTGATGTGGACGTAGTATCTCCATTTTTACTAACGTTTCAATGGTTATTATATTTTATTATTTGAATATTATAATTCATTTCAAATAATTTTATACCGTTTCCAGGCGTTATCTTTAAACGAAGTATATTTAAAAATTTGGGAAGGATTTTTTCCCGTATAACCACTAAGTATATTTACCTGATGAAAAACGATACAGCACTTAAATACCCTTTTCTATTCATTTTTGCCCTTCTCTTTTTTACACAATGGGCTTTTTCACAGGGAGAACCCTTTTCTGCAAAACTGGTTTTGAATCAAACTCCTGCAAATGCTGGCGACCGGTATTACCTGATGCACCCTTTTGCAATGGTTTATGGGCCGGATGATTCATTATGGATCAGCGAAAGGCGGGGCCGGGTAATGAAAGTGAATTCTAATGATGGTAAAAGAAGAATAATTCTTGATATCAGAAACTTTGTAAAGTTTACTACATCCGGTGGCTCAATAAGACAAAATGGAATGATGGGCCTTGCCCTGCATCCTAATTACCCGGCTGTAGATTCATTTTTTGTGGCTTATGCCTACAATTTTGCCGGAGGCACCCGGTGCCGTATTGTAAGGTACCAGGTGAAAAACAATACGATTAATAACCCGGCCGGTAATGAAACCATTATTATACAGGGCTTGCCTGCCGGCGATGATCATAGTACCGGAAGATTAATTACCGGGCCGGATAATAAACTGTACTATGCAGTTGGCGATTTAGGAGCCAACCAATTTGCAAACCGGTGCAGCCCCATTCGGTCGCAGGATGTACCCACCCCTGCAGAATTATCAGCACAAAATTATATGGCTTACCAGGGAAAAATTTTAAGAATAAACCTGGATGGCAGCATACCGGCCGATAACCCAACTATTAAAGGCATTAAAAGTCATATTTATTCTTTTGGGCATCGTAACCCGGTGGGTTTAACCTTTGCCAAAGACGGTAATCAACAAAATTATATTGGGGCAAAATTATATGAAGCCGAAAATGGCCCTGCAACAGACGATGAAGTAAACGAAATTATTGCCGGAAAAAATTATGGATGGCCTTACTGGAGTGGCCTGCCCGATGACAAAATTTACCAGTACAAAAACTGGTCATCTGCTTCCAATTGCAACGCTTCACCAGCACCTGGCTCCGAGCCGGAGTGTGCAACTCCACCGGCCACCGCTGTAGTTATGAATGAAACCGATACGGTTTTGCCCAATGCGCAGGTGCCTATTCGAACCTTTTTTACGCCGGCAAGCGCTTCAATTGCCTGTACATGGCTGCAAAACCCTACGGTGGCGCCATCTGCAATAGCTTATTATGGTTATGATTCTAAAATTCCGGGCTGGCAAAATTCGTTGTTGATGACCACATTAAAAGAAGGCACGTTATTCCGCCTAAAATTAAACGCTGCGGGCAGCAGCTTTGTAACACTCAGCAATGGAAGTGATACGGCACGGTATTTTAGGGAAGAAAACCGTTACCGGGATATAGCCCTTGGCAGCGACGGGCTTACTTTTTATTTGCTTACCGATAGTACCGGGCGAACCTCCGGCCCTACATCCGGCAATACCAATATCCTCCTAAACAGGGGCTCAATATTAGTGTATAAATATACCGGCACTACCCTTTCCTTAGGAGAACCGCCTGCCACATCTCTCAATATCAAAAAGTTGGTACGGCTCTACCCCAACCCTGCAACGACATACCTGAATACCGAAGTAAAAAGCAACACGGCAAAACCGGTGTACTATTTTATTTATGATGTAGCAGGCAGGTTAATTTTGAAAGAAAAATCATTTAGAGATGTTACCACAATTGAGGTATCCGCTTTAAAAGCAGGAACCTATATCATTAAGCTTTATGATGGCCATATGCTGAATATTGGGGTGCAGAAATTTATCGTTCAGTAATTCATTACACTAAAAACGGATTTTCCAATTTTTCTTCACCAATGGAGGTTTGGGGTCCATGGCCGCTATATACCAGCGTTTCATCGGGAAGTGCAAAAAGTTTATTCCTGATGCTATGGATTAAGGTATCAAAATCGCCCCCGGGCAAATCGGTACGGCCAATGCTCCGGTAAAACAAGGCGTCTCCGCTAATTACAAAGCCGGCTTTTTGATTATAAAAACTTAAATGGCCGGGGCTATGTCCGGGAGTAAACAAAACTTCCAGCTCATCCTCGTCAAAATAAATTTTTCCCGAATCGGGTATATAATCTATTTCGCCGGCATAATTATCAAAAGGCAGGTTATACATGAGCCCGCTGGCCGGGGCTAAATCCAGCATTTGCTTTTCATTGGCATGGATATGAAGTTTGAGGCCATACTTTTCTGCAACATATTTATTACCAAAAACATGATCTAAATGACAA
>JAFDZZ010000038.1 GCA_018266715.1 Bacteroidota bacterium | reverse complement strand
TTCGTCACCCATCAGCATACTGAAAACCCTATCGGCTTCTGCAGCGCTATCCAGGGTTACCTGTTTCAATGTTCGGGTAGCCGGGTTCATGGTAGTTTCCCATAGCTGCTCTGCATTCATTTCACCCAACCCTTTATAGCGTTGCACATTTACACTTTCATCTTTACCCTGGCCTAATTCCTTAATTAATTTTTTGCGGTCTTCGTCGTTCCAGGCATATTCCTGCTCTTTACCTTTTTTTACAAGGTACAAGGGCGGCTGGGCAATATAAACATAGCCCTGCTCAACCAATGCCTTCATATAGCGGAACACAAAAGTGAGGATTAAGGTGGCAATATGGCTACCGTCCACATCGGCATCGGTCATAATGATGAGTTTATGGTAGCGCAGTTTTGATAAATCGAGCGCTTTGGCATCTTCTGCCGTACCAATTTTTACGCCTAGCGCCGTAAACATGTTGCGGATTTCTTCATTATCGTAAATCTTATGCTCCATGGCTTTTTCTACGTTGAGTATTTTTCCTCTTAGTGGCAGAATGGCCTGGTAGCTTCGGTCCCTTCCCTGTTTTGCCGTACCGCCAGCCGAGTCTCCTTCCACTAAAAACAACTCACATTTACCAGGATCTTTTTCGGAGCAATCGGCCAGTTTACCGGGCAATCCGCCACCGGTAAGCACCCCTTTACGTTGCACCATATCCCTTGCCCTTTTGGCCGCAGCCCTTGCCTGTGCGGCAAGGATCACTTTTTGAATGATGGTTTTGGCATCTCTTGGATTTTCTTCCAGGTAGGCTTCCAGCACCCGGCTTAGCGTGGTATCTACCACACCCATTACATCACTATTGCCTAATTTGGTTTTGGTTTGCCCTTCAAATTGCGGCTCGGGTACTTTTACCGAAATTACAGCAGTAATACCTTCCCTAAAATCATCGCCCTCAATGGTTACCTTGGCTTTATCAAACATTCCCTGCTTATCGCCATAATTTTTAAACACCCGGGTAATACTTCTTCTAAAGCCGGCCACATGCGTACCGCCTTCAATTGTATTTATATTGTTTACATAGCTAAAAATATGCTCCTGGTAGCCGGCATTATATTGCAGCGCCACTTCTACGGCTACATTACTTGGCGCATCTAATCCATTGCAATAAATTACCGTTGGGATCAGCGATAAGCGGTTGGCATTTTTATCAATAGATTCCACAAACTCCCTAATGCCACCTTCGCTGTAAAATGTTTTGCTGTACGTTTTTCCGCCTTCATCTATATCCCGCAAATCATTAAGTGTAATGGTAATTTGCTTGTTGAGGTAAGAAAGCTCCCTTAAGCGGCCTTCTAAAATATCTTTATTGTATTCGGTTACTATAAAAATACTGGCATCGGGCCAAAAGCGTACCAGGGTGCCGGTATTATCGCTCTTACCTATTTCCCTCACTTCGTATTGCGGTATTCCGGTATGGTACTCCTGTTCAAAAACTTTTCCTTCTCTTTGAACGGTAACATGCAGTTTGGTACTGAGTGCATTTACGCAACTCACCCCTACGCCATGTAAACCACCGGATACTTTGTATGTGTCTTTATCAAATTTACCGCCGGCATGCAGCACCGTCATTACCAGTTCCAATGCCGATTTTTTTTCTTTGCTGTTTATACCCGTAGGAATACCCCGTCCATCATCCTGTACAGAAATGGAATTATCCTCATGAATGGTTACTGTAATGTTTTTACAATACCCGGCAAGAGCTTCATCAATAGAATTATCCACCACTTCATAAACCAGGTGGTGGAGGCCTTTTACACTAATATCGCCAATATACATCGCAGGCCTTTTTCGAACCGCCTCAAGGCCTTCTAATACCTGTATGCTATCGGCTCCGTAATTGTTTTTAGATGGGGTAGATTGGGGTTTTGTTGATGTGGACATCTCTGCTGTTTCTGTACTCATAATTGGGATAAAATTGCTCGTAAACTATCGTAGGTTACATTCCTGCAAATGTACGAAAAAACAGCCTGATTTTAGTACCAAAAATCGTTAATTATCACCATTATAAATCTAAATTGTGACTAACTATTTTTCACTCCAAATCTCCTCCTTTTTTAATGCTTTTTTTCTAACCCAAATGATTGCAGTATTATGTAAAATAGAAAAATCTTCCTATCTTTGCATCGAAATTTTTCAATGAATAACAATACCGACATACTTAGTTTAGCAAATAAGCAACCATTATTGCTTAATGAAGTGGAAAAGCTGCAAACTATTGAACGGGTTATCCCGGGTTCGGTAACCTATTCCATTCACCGGTATAAAAGAAACCCTCAATGGACCGTTGAAGATGTAGGCATGCTAAGTTATCATTATGAAAAAAACAATGCCGAAGCCAATTCCATAGAACTGAAGTTTTGTATTGGCGGAAATATTTATTGCCATAAAAAGCAAACCGAATGTGATTATTGCCAGTTAAGCGGCAGTAAAAACTGTGTGGAAAAAACCGATAGTGTGGATGTGTTAAGTTTTAGCTTTTCGCCGGTTTACCTGCAGCAGTTTGCCAAAGCCAATAACGACCCACAAAGCCTTAGTGATAATGTTTTAGCATTTAAACACCATACCTCATTTAGCAAAACCGTGCCACTATGTGGTAAAACCCGGCTGGTGATTGAAGCGCTTTTAAACCATACTTACACCGATACCCTGGCCAATATTTTTATAAATGCCCAAACGCAAATTTTGCTTTTATACAGTATGGATTGCATACTGGGCGAAAAAGAAGAAGCCGGCTTTAATTGTAAGTTTTTAGCCAATGAGGCCGACCGTGAAAAAATTATTAAAGCCCGTGAAATTTTATTGCAACATATTGGCGAACCGATTACCATTAAAGCATTAAGCCGCAAAGTGGCCATCAATGAATGTTATTTGAAAAAAGGATTTAAAGAAATTTTTGGCACCACAATTTTTGATTTTTACCAGGGCCAAAGAATGGAACATGCCAAATACCTTTTGTACGACAAAGGGCTGAGCGTAACGGAAGTTTCCATGCTACTGGGCTATTCATCCATCTCTCATTTTAGTACGGCTTTTAAAAAACATACGGGTTTAAAACCCTGTGAATTACTGCTTACAAAGAATTAATACTTGGTGACTGCAAAAAAGCTTAGTTACTTTGTTATTCACAATATTAGTAAATTCGGGTTAACTGTTTTTCCCTTTAAGAATTACATATACGGCTAAAGGACCAACTAATGGCACAAGCCATATAACCAGTACATACATTAAAAATTCTACATTATTTATGGCCTGTTTTTTCCACAAAAAATAAGCTTTTCGTGCCAGCAAAAAAAGGCAAACCAGGTAGGAAAGCAGTAGCAATGAAACAAAGCTATCGGGAAGCGCTATAAGGAACATAATAAAACGATTTATTAAAAATATTATATAAGATTACCAGCCTAATCCAATAAAAGGAATTGTTACAGTGCATGAACAATCAAATGTGTAAGATGTAAAACAAATGTGTTCATCAAGTAAGCAACTAACATTTGGGTTGCCTACCTGTAAACAATTACTATTATTTGTTGCAAAAGTTTGAGCTTGATTATAAGCATTGTACATTGATCCTGTTTGGCTATTTCCATATCCAACAACGTCCCATGTTCCACATTTCTTAACTCTTAAAGAAAACTGATAGGTATAATTTGATATGGAATATGTCTTAATTAAATTTAACAATGCAACCATGATGTAAAACCTTGAATTATCTTCTTTGCTAAGCCTGTTTTCTTTATTAACCTCAACAATAGTTTGACTCAGCCCTTTAATATATGTGTATCTAATACTATCATTTTTAATTAAAGTGAAGTTACTTCCAATTGTAATCTTTGGAGAAGGAGAATTTTCATATTCAACTATAAGGTTGTTCAAAATAGTTACACAACTATTCAAAAAGATACTATCAGCTTGTAATTGGAATCGCTTTGCAGTTTGTATTTCTTCAAGAAGAATCATCTTTTTAATGCCTAACTTATAATATAATGCATCAATTTCTGTATTTTGTGTAAAACCAGAAATTGCAATAGAAAATACAAAAAATCCTATTGCAATTTTTTTTAAAATGCAATTTTGGCAATATTTATAGCTAATGATTTGTATAGTAAGACTTCGAATTTGAGGTCTTTAATAAATTTAATAGTTTTCATCTTTTAAATTTTTTGGGTAACAAAATCATTCGATTAAAGTATAATTTTTGAAGGGAAATTCATTGAAATAAAATCACAATCATTTATTCTCAACAGCAAAACTACAACCTCTAATTATTTCTGCAAATACTTCTAAAGAGGTATTTTATGAGGCTTAACTATGTAATACATGAAATTATTTACATAGGCACTTATGAATATAGCCTCTGCTACCCAACGAGAACGGGAGTAAGATTACTCCCGTTTTACCCTAATAAAACCCTAAACCAGCAAAAAAGTTTATAATTCGTTTATTTTTTACGATTCCGATATAGTGCCGTCTTCAGCTATCAATACCCATCTTTCTTTTCCTTCGGCATTTATTTTTACATTAAAATAAGGATTCAAATCACCCACTTCCATTTTTTTCACTTCCTTAATCTCTACTGCACCATACTTTGCATCAATGGATGATTTTACAACTTCCGGGATATGGGTAAGGTCAAGTACCGTTGCGGATTTTACAAAACTTCCGTCTTCTTTATACTCTACGGTTTGTTTTAAGGATTCCGGGTTTTTGTATGAAACAATATAATTACCCAATAAATTTTTATTCCATTTTTTATCGGTTATTTCTCCTAAAGAGGCAAATCTTGCATCAAATGCTGCATCTACTTTTGAAGGAGGTGTAACTGTTTTCGCAACAACGGCTTTTTTCTTTCCGGTTTTAGATTTTTTCTTTTGCGCATCTGCAGTACCTACCATAAGTAATGCGGCTAAAATAAGAACCAGGTTTTTCATTCATTTAAAATTTTAATTGATAAATCTGTTCAACTCAATAAAATGCCAATATTATGCCAACTGTTATAAATGTGGAAAATTGGGTAAAAAATAGAAACCTGTCTATAAAGAATGGATTGTCATGCTTTAACAAAAATTGTTAAAGCCCGTTGTGTTCATTTTAACAATTAGCTTAAAAGGCCGAAAACCAGTACCTTTGCAGCCTTATTTTATTGACTTATAACCGAATTATTCATGCCAGCCAGGTATAAAGAATATCAGCAACTTAATTTGCCCAAAATAGGCTCAGAGTTATTAAAAAAATGGAGTGATGACAATGCTTTTTTAAAAAGTATTGAGTTGAGGGAAGGATGCCCGCATTTTGTTTTTTATGAAGGGCCGCCAAGCGCCAATGGCATGCCCGGCATTCACCATATTATTTCCCGTACGCTCAAAGACCTGGTTTGCCGTTACAAAACCATGCAAAACTACCAGGTAAACCGTAAGGGTGGATGGGATACGCATGGCCTGCCGGTTGAATTGGGCGTAGAAAAATTATTGGGCATCACTAAAGAAGATATTGGTAAAAAAATATCCATTGCAGAGTATAACAGCACCTGCAGAAAAGAAGTGCTGAAATATAAAGACAAATGGGACGACATCACCCAAAAAATGGGTTATTGGGTTGATCTTAAAAATCCTTACATCACGTTTGAAAATAATTATATTGAAACATTATGGTGGTGCCTGAAAGAACTTTATCAAAAAGGCTATTTATATCAAAGCGTAAGCATTCAGCCTTATTCACCTGCTGCCGGCACCGGGTTAAGTTCCCATGAGCTAAACCAGCCCGGAACGTATAAAGATGTAAAAGATACCAGTGCAACAGTGCTGTTTAGAGTTCTTGAAAAAGAAAAATTACATGCCAGGAATGTAGAGGGTGATATTTATTTTATGGCATGGACCACTACGCCATGGACCCTTCCATCAAACCTGGGACTAACCGTTGGCCCAAAGATTGACTATGCACTGCTGCAAACCTTTAACCCCTACACGTTTTTACCCATAAATGTAATACTGGCAAAAGCGCTCATACCCAAATACTTTAAAGCTGAAGCAGAAAATGGTGATTTTACCTCCTTTAAAGAAACTGATAAAATTATTCCCTGGAAAATTTTACAGCAATTCAAGGGCAGTGATTTTGAAACCATTGTTTATGAACAATTACTGCCTTTTGAAGCAAATACCTTGTCTCAAATACAAGCCATCAGCCCCGGCGCACAACCGTTTAGGGTTTTATTGGGCGATTTTGTAACCACCGAAGATGGTACCGGTATTGTACACACCGCTCCTGCTTTTGGCGCTGATGATTTTAAGATCGGGCAAAAAAACAACCTCGGCATATTAACCCTGGTAGATAAAGAAGGAAAATTTATTGACGGTGTAGGCGAGTTTAGCGGCAGGTATGTGAAAGATTATAAAAACGACCCCAATTATGCCGATGTTAATATTGACATCAGCGTAAGACTTAAAAAAGAAAACCGGGCATTTAAAGTTGAAAAATACGAACACAATTATCCGCATTGCTGGCGCACGGATAAACCGATTATTTATTATCCGCTTGAAGCGTGGTTTATAAAAACAACTGCAGCCAAAGAAAGGATGATAGAACTCAACAATAGCATCAACTGGAAGCCGGCCAGCACCGGCACCGGCCGCTTTGGCAACTGGCTGGAAAATATGGTGGACTGGAACCTGAGCCGTAGCCGCTTTTGGGGCACCCCGTTACCCATTTGGAGAACCGAAGATGCCGATGAAGAAAAATGCATTGGCAGCGTAGAAGAATTAAATGCTGAAATACAAAAAGCTTCGGCCATACTGGGCAATCAAGTGAATGCACATTACCTGCATGATGGTATTTTAGATTTACATAAGCCCTATGTAGATGAAATTGTACTGGTAAGCGCTTCCGGCAAGCCGATGAAACGGGTTGCCGATTTAGTGGATGTATGGTTTGACAGTGGCGCCATGCCTTATGCCCAATGGCATTATCCTTTTGAAAACAAAGAGGTTTTTAAACAAAATTTTCCGGCCGATTTTATTGCCGAAGGCGTGGACCAAACCAGGGGCTGGTTTTACACCCTGCATGTTTTAGGAGCATTACTTTTTGATAGTGTAGCGTACAAGACCGTTGTGAGCAATGGGCTGGTGTTGGATAAAGCCGGAAATAAAATGAGCAAGCGCCTGGGCAATGTGGTAGATCCTTTTGCCATAATAGACCAATACGGCGCTGATGCCACAAGATGGTACCTCATCACCAACGCATCGCCATGGGATAGTTTAAAGTTTGATGAAGAAGGCATCCTTGAAGTACAACGTAAATTTTTTGGCACCCTTTACAATACCTACCAGTTTTTTGCCTTATATGCCAATGTAGATGGGTTCAATTTCAAAGAGAACTATATCCCCGTAAATGAACGGCCGGAGATTGATCAATGGATTTTATCCTGCCTCAACAGCCTCATAATAGTGGTTACAGAAAATTTTGATGCTTACGAACCCACTCAAGCCGGAAGAGCCATAGAAGAATTTACCGACAGCTTATTGAGCAACTGGTATGTAAGACTTTGCAGGAGGCGTTTTTGGAAAGGGGAATATGAGCAAGATAAAATATGTGCATACCAAACCCTTTATGAATGCCTGCAAACCTTAAGCAGGCTTATTGCTCCTGTTGCACCCTTCTTTTCTGATTGGATGTTTAACAATTTAAATGAGGTTACAAAGCAACATAAAGAACAATCGGTACACCATACGCTTTTCCCCAAAGCCAATGAAGCCATTATAAAACCCCAACTGGAAAGCAGAATGCAACTTGCCCAGGATGCTTCATCCTTGATTTTATCACTTCGTAAAAAAGAAAACATTAAAGTAAGGCAACCGTTACAAAAAGCGTTTATTTCTGCCCTGGATGCACAAATGGCCAAAAATATACAGCAGGTAGAGCATATCATTAAAGCCGAAACCAATATTCGCACCATAGAATTACTGGGAGCCGGTAATAACTTTATCCAAAAAAAGGCAAAAGCCAACTTTAAAACTCTCGGTAAAAAACTGGGCCCTAAAATGAAATGGGCGGCTGATGAAATTGCAAATTTTGGAAATGAAGAAATCGAAAAAGTACAGGCCGGGTCTTTTCTCCTTAATGCAAAAGCCGTGGAAGCCGGGGAAACACCAATTCTTGTTTCGGAAGAAGACCTTGAAATAACCACTAACGCCATCCCGGGCTATAAAATTGCCACAAAAGGCTCATTAACAGTGGCCTTAGATATTAATATTACCGATGCTTTAAGAAAAGAAGGTGAAGCCAGGGAGTTTGTAAACCGTATTCAAAACCTAAGAAAAGACAGTAATTTTAGTTTAACAGACCGTATTAATGTGCAAGTATCACAAAATGAAGCCTTGCATCACTCGCTTGTAGAATTTAAAGACTATATTTGCGGCGAAATTTTGGCAGATACACTGGACTTTGTACCCACAATTTCCAATGGCACTCAAATAGAAGTGAATGCTATTCTTTTAAATGTGAACATTTCAAAAAAGTAGAAGCGTATGGCAACAAAAAAATCTGCAGGAAAAAAGGTAGCCAAAAAAGCACCTGCTAAAAAAACAGCCAAACCGGCTGCAAAAAAAGCCCCGGTAAAAAAAACCGTTAAGTCGGTTGCAAAAAAGGCAACGGCTAAAGTGCCTGCTAAAAAGGCGGCCAAACCGGTTGCAAAAAAACCTATTACCAAAAAACCTGCAAAAAATGCAGCAAAGCCGGTTGCAAAAAAATCGCCAATCAGCGCTCCGGCTAAAAAGGTTACTAAACCAGAGGTTAAAAAACCTGTAGCTAAAGCTGTGGTAAAAACGCCTAAACATCCTGTTGTAGCCGCCAAACCGCCTAAACCGCATATTTCACCTAAAGCAGTTGCAAAAAATCCCAAGGATATTAAAGTACTGCCTCCAAAGCCTGTGGTTTTGCCTAAAATTAATACCAAATCCTCCAGGAAATACCAGCCGGATTTTACCAAATCCATTTTAGACCCTGCAAAAGGAATTGATCTTGGTGCGCCAATAGTAAGGTATAGTGATACCGATCTTGCTGAATTCAGGGAACTCATTCAACGGAAATTAGAAGCGGCCAAAAAAGAATTAAATTATTTACAGGGGCTTATTACCCGTAAAGATGATATGGGTGGAGATGAAACCGATAACCGCTACATGACCATGGAAGACGGTAGCCTTAGTATGGAAAGAGAGCAATTGAGCCAAATGGCAAGCCGGCAAATTACTTTTATTGACCACCTGGAAAAAGCGTTGATGCGTATTGAAAATAAAACTTACGGCATTTGCAGGATTACAGGCAAACTGATAGATAAAGCAAGGTTAAGGGCTGTACCCCATGCTACATTGAGCATTGAAGCTAAAATGGGGCAGGTTAAATAATTTAAATAGCATTTTATATACTCATGGAGAATGGCCTGTGCTGTTTTCCATTTTTATTTAACTTCCTGCATATCCACCAGTTTTTTATAAACGCCATTACGGCCCATCAGTTCTTCATGCGTACCCCGCTCGGCAATAAGGCCTTTTTGCAATACAATGATTTCATCGGCATGGCGGATGGTGCTTAAGCGGTGCGCTATAACAATTGAAGTTCTCCGGCTCATTAAGTTATTGATGGCATCCTGAACCAACCGTTCACTTTCGGTGTCCAATGAAGATGTGGCTTCATCCAAAATTAAAATGGGAGGATTTTTGAGCACGGCCCGTGCAATGGTAAGGCGCTGTCTTTCACCTCCGCTCAATTTCATACCACGGTCGCCAATATTCTCCGCATAGCCTGCTTCTTTTCTCATGATAAAATCATGGGCATTGGCAATAACGGCAGCTTGTTCAATTTGGGCGGGTGTTGCGTCTTTCATACCCAGGGCAATATTCTCGGCAATGCTGCTATTAAATAATATGGGCTCCTGGGTTACTATACTTATAAAATGCCTCAGGGATTGCAGTGAATACTCTTTAATATTTTTACCATCAATATATATCTCCCCGCTGCTCACATCATGAAACCGGGGGATAAGGTCTGCCAATGTAGATTTTCCGGCGCCGCTGCTACCTACCAGGGCAATGGTTTGACCTTTTTTAATGGTTAAGTTTATATTTTGCAGGATGTTTACTTCTTCATATTTAAACCCTACATTTTTAAATTCAATTTGGTCTTTAAAATCTTCCATCACAATACCATTACGGTTATCATCCACAACAATGGGGGCGTTCATCAACTCTTCAATACGCTCTGCGGCTGCAGCTCCTTTGCGCATATTGGTAAAAAGTGTAGATAGGGATTTTGCCGGGTTAATAATCATGTAAAAAAGGCCCAGGTAACCTAAAAAAGCGGCGCCATCCAAATCAATTTGTTCGCCCAGTACCAGGTAGCCGCCATAGCCAAGTATGGCGCAAAACAAGGCAATGCCCAGCACTTCACTTAAAGGAGAGGCTAAATCCCTTCGTTGTGAAATAAAATTCCGGCTGGCCAGTAATTCATCATTTTGTTTATTGAATTTTTGCCTTAATAATTGCTCGGCATTAAACGCCTTAATTACCCGTAACCCACCAAGGGTTTCATCAATGGTACTCATTACCTCACCATACTTTATTGCAAGTATCCCGCTCTGGTGCTTGAGCGTTTTTGAAATCCGACCAATTACAAATCCCATAACAGGAATCAGCAGCAATAAAAACAAAGTGAGTTGTGCACTAATAAAAAATAATGTGGCTAATGTAAAAATAATCGTAAGGGGCTCCCTAATCCATCCTTCTACCGTGCCCACAATGGATACTTCCACTTCCGATAAATCCGTAGAAAACCGGCTGATGATATCCCCTTTTCGTTTTTCAGTAAAAAAACCAATGGGCAAAGCAAGCACCCGGTTATAAATATCTTCTCTCATATCGTTTACCACACGGTTCTTCAAAGGGTTTAAAATATAAAATGAAAGATATAAAAAGAGATTTTTTAAAATAATAAACACCATCATCAACATGCAAATGATGCCCAGCGTGGACAACTTCCCTTTTTGCGTAATGGATTGCATCAGCCAGTCATTAATAAACTGTAGGGCCGGGTTGGAGCTTCCCTTTGTAAGCGGGCTACAGGCCACACACTGCGGGTCGGGATTGGTAAAAATTAACTGCAAAAAAGGCATTAACATCCCAATGGATACAATGGAAAAAACGATACTCAGCAGTATAAAAAGAAAATACAATATTATTTTACCCTTGTAGGGTTTTAAATACCCAAAAATCCTGGAATATTTATTCATGGTTACAAAAATCAGTATATAAACGGCAAAGTAACTAATTTTACAAGGATTAATACAATTGAATATGCTAGAGGGTAAAAGACAAAAACAAGTGGCTGCCGTACTTGAAAAAGAGTTGAATGAAATATTTCAACGCCTGGGCTTAACCATGATCCATGGTGGAATGGTATTCATAGCATCCGTAAAAATTACACCCGACCTTTTTGATGCCCGCATCTACCTGAGTTTTTATAAAATTGAAAATCCTGAAACGGCCCTGCAGTCCATTAAAGACAGGGCATGGGAAATAAAAAAAGAACTTTCGGCCAGGGTTCGCCACCAGTTAAGGAGTATGCCACAATTGAGTTTCTTTTGGGACGACACGCTGGAATACGTGGACAAAATGGAAAAACTGTTTAAAGAAATTAAAAAGCAGGAGGGCAAGGCGTAAATAGCATTAACACCGGTACATGTATTTTAAATTTGCCTGGAGATATTTTAAAGCCAAAAAATCGGCAAATGCCATAAACATTATTGCCTGGGTAACTACGGGTGTAATAGCCTTTGCCACTTGTTGCCAGGTATTGGTGTTAAGTGTGTTTAACGGCTTTGAAGGTTTAGTGAAATCGTTGTACTCTACTTTTTACAGCGATGTAAAAGTTTCTCCCCAAAAAGGGAAAACTTTTTTTTTATCCGATGATAAAATTCAATCCGTTAAAGCGCTTTCTTTTATAGATTATTACTCTTTTATTGTAGAAGATAAAGCCCTGCTGCAGAACGACGAGACCAAAACCCCGGTAATCATTAAGGGCGTTGACAGCAATTATAAAAGAATAAGCGGCGTGCCGCAAAAATTAACCGCCGGTGTTTTTGATATGGGCAGCGTTGATAAACCCGGGCTGGTTGCAGGCTACGGCGTACAAAATGCTTCCCATATTGTGGTGGATTCTGTTTTTGCCGCATCTGAAGTAACGATAATTCTTCCCAAAAAATATATTAACTCCAATGATCCGCTAGAGTCCATCAGCGAAGGGAATGCAACAGCGAGGGGCATTTTTGCCATACAGCAGGAGTTTGACAATAACTATGTAATTACCAATATTGATTTTGTAAAACAACAAATGAATTTAAAGCCCAACGAATACTCGGCGCTTGAAATAAAACTAAAGCCGGGAGCAAATGAAAAAGAGGCCAAAGAAAAACTGCAGCAATTGCTGGGCAAAACCTATTTAGTACAAACCCGCTACGAACAAAATACCGGGTTATATAACACCATGCGGCTTGAAAAATGGGCCATTTTTGCCGTGCTTACCTTAATACTGGTAATTGCAGCATTTAATATGATAAGCGCCGTAACCATGCTGGTGCTGGAAAAGAAAAAAGATATCAGCATTTTACGGAGCCTGGGCAGCACCGGTGGTTTTATTCAAAAAATATTTTTAAGTGAAGGGTTATTATTGGGCCTTATTGGCGCAGGAATTGGAATTTTTTTAGCAACGGCAATTTGCCTTTTGCAAATTAAATTTCATTTTATAAAACTGCAAGGCGGCTCTTTTTTAATTGACTATTTCCCGGTAAAACTTATTGCCTCCGATTTTTTACTGGTTTCCTGTACGGCTTTATTTATTGCATTAGCAGCGGCCTGGTACCCTTCCCTAAAAGCATCCCGGCAACCCATTGAACTTAAATAAAAAATCCCGGCTTAGCCGGGTAGCTTTTTTTATAATGAATTGAAAAATTAATTTTCAAACCTTATTTCCTGCAACAATTGTTTTCCGCCTTTACTTTTCATAAAAAAAGTGGTACGAAATTTTGAGGTTTTGGTTTCCAGCGTACCTATACAATATTCCGAACCTCCTTTTTCGCCCTGGTGCAATACCCTAAACGACTGTACCGGGTTGTTGGAGAAAAAATCTCTTAAAATCATCTCGGCCTGGCTTTTACTGTATGTGCTGGATGTATTGGGCAATACAATTTCTACGCTGTTATCAAAATAGTTTGCAACAGCAGATGCATCGCCGTTATTGATGGATCGGATCACATCCGTTATATTAGTAGGTACAGCAAATGCAGTAATCAAAAAGAAAAGAACAGAAATAATTAATGAATGTTTCATATGCATTGATTTCCGTATAAAAAAATTCGCTAAAAGCGTGCCAAATAACAGTAAGCAATACCTTCTCCTATAGATAACGTAATAAGGCCAACGATATTGGATGCAATTCAATAGTTTTGTGTACTATTTTGAAATTGTTATAAACCGTTTTAAATGAACAATAAAAAAATAATTTTAATTATAATGGATGGCTGGGGACTGGGAAAAGTTAAAAAAAGCGATGCCATTCAGCATGCAAAAGCGCCGTTTGTAAATTCATTATACAGCAAATATCCAAACAATACCCTTATAGCCTGTGGCGAGGCGGTTGGCCTGCCCGATGGTCAAATGGGGAATAGAGAAGTGGGGCATTTAAATCTTGGGGCCGGCCGCATTGTGTACCAGGAGTTGGAACGGGTTAACCAGGCCATAAAAACCGGTGAACTTCAAAACAATCCCCAACTATTAGCCGCAATAAATTACGCTCAAAAAAATAACCGCAAGCTTCACTTGCTGGGCCTTGTGAGCGATGGCGGTGTACATTCCCATATCCATCATTTAAAAGCAATCACTTCGGAATGTGCACAAAATAAGTTCCAGAATATTTTTGTACATGCGTTTACCGATGGCAGGGATACCGATCCTAAAAGCGGACTGGGATTTATTGAAGACCTTCAAAACCATTTAATTGAAACCGCAGGAACCCTTGCTACAGTTACCGGAAGGTATTACGCTATGGACAGGGATAAAAGATGGGAGCGGGTTAAAATAGCGTATGATGCCATGGTAAACGGCGCCGGTACCCAAAGCCAAAATATTTTGGAAAGCATAAAAAACTCTTATCAAAATAATATAACCGATGAATTTATTTTACCCATAATTAATGCCCGGGTAAATGGAACTATTGAAGCCAATGATGCCGTTATTTGTTTTAATTTCCGTACCGACCGTTGCAGGGAAATAACGCAGGTATTAACGCAAACCGACATGCCTGAATTTAACATGAAAACCCTACCCTTGCATTACACTACCATGACGGTTTACGACCATTCGTTTAAAAATGTACACAACATTTTTCAAAACGACGATTTAAAAGACACCCTTGGTGAAGTACTTTCATCGGCAGGAAAAACACAATTAAGAATTGCAGAAACCGAAAAATATCCTCATGTAAGTTTTTTCTTTAGCGGCGGAAGAGAAAAACCTTTTGAAGGCGAAAAAAGAATAATGATCCCTTCGCCTAAAGTTGCCACCTACGATTTACAACCCCAAATGAGCGCCCCGGAAGTTACCGAAGCCGTAGTTAAGGAAATCAACAGCAGCGCCCCCGATTTTATTTGTCTCAATTTTGCCAATGCCGATATGGTAGGACATACCGGTGTGTGGCCGGCAATTATTAAAGCTGTAGAAACCGTTGATCATTGTGTAGAACAGGTGGTTACTGCTGCCTTAGCCAGGGATTATTGCATTTTTTTAACTGCCGACCATGGAAATGCCGATTATGCCATAAATGAAGACGGTAGCCCCAATACAGCCCACACTTTAAATTTGGTGCCCTTATTTGTTATAGATCATAACTGGCATGGAAAAATGCTGCCGGGAAAATTAGGCGACATTGCCCCAAGCATTTTAACTATGATGGATATAACCATACCGCCTGATATGACAGGAAATGTACTGGTTCAATAAAAAACCTGTAAAAAATAATTTAAACCACTACCGCAAACGAGAATACTACCATTTATAATATTCTTTCTATCAATCATTTATGATCATTTTAGCCCTTGCTTTATGAAATAAGTCGAAGCAGCATTTAGTACGGTATTTATGTCTAACTTTAGGGTGTAGTAATCCAAAAATTTTATGACCATAGAGCAAATGCTTTCAGGGTGCATTGCCAAAAATGCTGCGGCACAAGAGGCGCTTTATCATCGCTTCAGCCCAAAAATGCTTGGCGTATGTTACCGCTTCGCTAAAAACAGGGAAGATGCAGAAGATATGCTTCAGGAGGGTTTCATAAAAGTATTTATGCAAATACAGCAGTTTAGGGGTGAAGGCTCGCTGGAAGGATGGATCCGCCGTATTGTTGTACATACTTGTATCAACATCTTAAAAAAGAACAAGAAATTTAACGAAAGTGTGGACATCATTCATGCCAATGGATTAATGGGAAAAGATGATTTTATTCCTTCAATAATCCAGGCGAAGCAAGTGGTGGAATGCATCAGGTCTTTACCGCTGGGCTATAAAACCGTGCTAAACCTTTATGCCCTTGAAGGATTTTCGCATAGGGAAATTGGGGAAATATTAGACATTGAAGAAAGTACCAGCCGCAGCCAATATACCCGTGCAAGAATTATGCTGGAAGATTTACTGGTGAAGAAAAATATCATCCAAAAAAATACCATAAAACTAAAAACGCTTAAGGCGGTGCAATAGCGCCTCCGCCTTATTGAATTATAACGCTTATTGTGAAGATGGAAAAGAAATTTTATAACGAAGAATTTGAACAGTTTCTGAGAGATAGTGTTGAAAACTTTCAGATGTTTCCCTCCAGGAAGGTATGGTATGGAATTTATAATGACCTGCATCCGTCCAAAAAATGGCCTTCCCTGGCTATTACCCTGATATTGGTTTCTGCCGTGCTCTTTTTAGGCATTTCCAACAACAATTCCATAAACAGGAATACCACAAAAAATGGCGCCAAAACCTTGCTGGCACAAACTAACCCTAATAACATTAATAGCACCAACATTACTGCTCATACTCCATCTAATCCACAACCCAATTTTAATACGGCTACAAAAAACAGCCATAGCGGAACCAAGGGTACCATACATCACCCAATCAAAAGTACCGCTAGCCCAATTAGCAATGGGGCTTTAGAAAACATCTCTAAAGAAACCCATATTAAAACGGTGCAAACCAAAGCCACTTTGCCAAAGCCAAACAGTGAACAATTGGTTGAAGCGCCCTTAATAAAAAATGCCATAATTGAAACCAGCGCTGCCACTAACGTACAGGTTCAAAATGCCGAAATGTTTGAAGAGCAGACAAACAATGCCACCCCAACTTCAGAAAAGCAAATAGAGGGCAACCAAAATTCAACAGCCGTTTCTTTACCCCTGCAAAAGCAAGAAGAGAAAAAAGAAACCCACCATCAATTAAACGACTTGCAAAAAGAAGAAGAACGCAAATGGGTGGAAAACTATGCATTTTATAATAAGCCTGCGCAAAAAAGATGGAAATCCAGGTCGTTGGTTTCCTTTTATATAACGCCATCTGTAGGGTTTAGAACATTTAAATCAACAAACCATAGCACACCGGCAAATACCTCTATTGCCGTAAACAATAATGCTGTTAACCGGGATATTAATGAGTTTATCAGCCAGGCATCGGCAGTAAACCTGGAAGTGGGTTCCATGCTACTGTATAACTTATCAAAAAATATAAGACTTAAAGCCGGCTTGCAATTTAATTACAGCAATTATATTTCATTTGCCGAACATCTGTCTCACACTACGCAAACCACTTTATTGCTAAAAACACCTAATGGACAATTAGATGAAGTGCCGGTTACCACCATGTATAAAAACAATTACAGTAACCCTTATGCACTCAGCAGGATCAATAATAAATCCCTTCAATTGTCCATACCTATTGGAGCAGATTTTAAAGTTGCCGGCAAGCAAAAACTGAAATTATACACCGGGGCAACCATACAACCAACATTAATAACCGGGGGAAATGCTTATGCCATATCTGCCGACAAAAGATACTATGCCGAGTACCCATCACTCATGCGTAAATTCAATGTAAATACTTCATTGGAAACCTATTTAAGTTATACCACGGCAAACGGGGCATCAATAATTGTGGGCCCACAGGTAAGGTACCAGCTATTTTCCAGCTTTAACAAGCGTTACCTGTACAGCGAGAAAAGATACAATGTGGGTGTTAAAATTGGCTTTACTACCAATTTTTAATTCTGTTAAACATAGTGTAGCAAAATTTTGTACTTAATTTTGCAAAAACGCTATATGAAACTTTGGGTTCTTCTTATTGCAGCTACCTGTACCTTATTTTTTTCGTGCTGGTTACGAAAAGCTCCGGAAGAAATTCATGTTACAGCAGATTCCACTGCAGTAAATGAAGTACCCACCCTTAAAGACGGCAATTTTTTTCCGGTTACGGGTTATATCAAAGGGCAAATTAATAGCATTAAATCCGGCAACATTAATCCATTGCAAGTAGTTATTGAGGGTGGAAAAACAGATTCTTCCTGGCTTAAACCCGACCAGTTGGAAAAAAACCTGGGAGAATTTTTAACCCCGGCAATAGACACCGCAAATTTGAAAACACTGTTTAAGCAAAACTCCTTTTTGGACCAAACCATTAATGCATTTACGTTTACCTACGACCCTATTGCAACCTTACCGGATAGTATGGAATTAAGGCATTGGGATGTATATGTGGATCCTGAAAAATTCAATATCAGCAAGATTTATTTAATTAAAAATAAAGACAGCGGTAAGCGCCAGTTGCAATTAACCTGGCGCAATAATCAATCCGCAAAAATCTTAAGCATTCTCAATAAGCCAGATGGCAGCAGAACCGTAGAGAAAGAAACGACCATCACCTGGAATTTTTAGCGAGTATGACGGCTACAGAATTTTCTAAAATTTCAAAAAGTATCCCGGTTGCTCCGGGCATTTATAAATATTTTGATGCCCAGGGCAAATTATTATATGTAGGCAAGGCCAAAAACCTTAAAAAAAGGGTAAGCAGTTATTTCATTAAAAATAAAACAAACTATAAAACCATTGAACTGGTAAACCGCATACATAAAATTGAATTTACCATTGTAAATAGCGAGCAGGATGCTTTTTTACTGGAGAACTCACTGATTAAGGAATACCAGCCCATTTTTAACATCAATCTTAAAGATGATAAAACCTACCCGTTCATTGTAGTTAAAAACGAGGCTTTCCCCCGGGTGTTTTTTACCCGAAAAAAAATAAATGACGGAAGTACGTATTTTGGGCCTTATACCTCGGTAAGTAAAGTGAGGGAATTTCTTGAATTAATAAAACGAAACATCCCGCTGCGCAACTGCAAATTAAATTTAAGCGAAAAAAATATTAAAGCCGGCAAGTTTAAAGTATGCCTGGAATATCACCTGGGTAATTGCAAGGGCCCTTGTGAGGGGCTTCAAAGCGAAGAAGATTATGCGGATGGCATTGCCCGGTTGAGCCACTTATTAAAAGGAAACCTTCAACCCGTTTTTCACTATTTAAAAGAACAGGTAAAGCTGCACAGTCAACAGTTATCTTTTGAAAAGGCCGCATACTATCAAAGCAAAATTAACGACCTGAAAAACTATCAATCGTCTTCTGCTGTTGTAAACACTCAAACCGGAACGGTGGATGTATTTAGTATTATGGAAGAAGGAGATACGGCTTTTGTAAATTACCTGGCCGTAAACAATGGCGCCATCATTCAAACCCAAACCATTTGCCTCCAAAAAAAGCTGGATGAAACGCCACGGGAAATTTTACCCTTTGCCATTGCAAGACTTAGAAAAACATTTGAAAGTGATGCAAAGGAACTTATTATTCCATTTCCCATTAGTTACCCCCAGGAAGGCATAACCCTTACTATTCCAAAAGCAGGTAATAAAAAAAAGTTACTGGATTTATCCATAAAAAATACCCAGTTCTTTATACAGGATTTTAAAAGCAAAAAAGCGTTGCACCTTGAAGAAGAGCATGAACATAAAAGCACAGCCTATCTAAAGGAGTTGCAACAACAGCTTTCGTTACCTGTATTGCCAATGCATATTGAGTGTTTCGACAATTCTAATTTCCAGGGAAGCTTCCCTGTGGCCGCAATGGTGTGTTTTAAAAACGGTTTACCCAGCAAAAAAGATTACCGGCATTATAACATTAAATCGGTGGAAGGCATTAATGACTTTGCTTCTATGGCCGAAGTGGTACACCGGCGGTATAAAAGGGTTTTAGCCGAAAAACTACCCCTGCCTCAATTAGTTATTATAGACGGTGGCAAAGGGCAGCTTGCTGCAGCCTGGAAAAGTATTGTAGAACTTGGATTAAACGGGAAAACAACGCTTATTGGTTTGGCAAAAAAGCAGGAAGAGATTTTTTTTGTGGGTGATAAAGAACCCGTTCATTTACCCTGGGATAGCGAGGGCCTCAAATTAATAAGGCGTATAAGGGATGAAGTGCACCGGTTTGGGATTAGCTTCCATCGGCAAAAACGCAGTAAGGGCGCTTTAAAAAATGAATTGGAAGATATTAAGGGCATTGGCAAACAAACCCTTGATGCCCTGCTTAAACATTTTAAATCGGTAAAGAAAATAAAAGCTGCTTCGCTGGATGAGTTGGAGAAAATTGTTGGCACGGCCAGGGCAGCTTTAATAAAGGATCATAAATAAAAAAAAAGGGCCAGGATAGAAATCCAGCCCGTTTTTAAAATCCAATATCCTATGAAAAACCGATGTAAAAGTATAGGGGATTTGCATATCAAACAATACCTATTTTGGGGTATTTTTTAAGGTATTTAATTGCAAAAAATAAAAACTCCCCGAATTTGGGGAGTTTTTTGTAAAATATAGAAATTAGTTTTAATAACTCCAGAGATCCTGTTCGTAGTTAAATACTTTTTCTTTAATATTTTCACCTTCGAGTAATTGCAATATAGGATTGCTCTCAAATCCTTTATAGTTTGCAATATTCAGGTTATATGGGTTGTCCAAAGTAGTTTTAATAATACGGCCATAAAACATGCGGCTTTCAAAGAGTTCTTCCCAACTCATTCTTGCACCATAGTTTTTACCATTATACACCTCGTATTTAGAAAAGATAGAACGCATATCGGGGTAATACACCCAAAACAATTCCGATTCACCAATATCCAGGCCTTGAGGAGTAATGATACGTTTAACCGGGGCTATACCTAAAATTCTCCAAAAAAGGCGTGAACTTTCTTTATCAAAAATCACTTCTTCTTTAATACGGAATTTATAGATGGAATCCAGGTTGATTTCATTGCGCATTTTTTTAGTGCCAATCTGTTCACCGTTTTCATTGTACTGGGGTACATCCACTTCGGCGCCAGCCACAGCTTTTGCCACTTCTCCAACGGTCATTGGAGTGGTAAACCTGTCGTCTAAGCTATTAAATACAGTAACGGCGCTGTCTTGTATGGCTTGCAGTAATATGGAAATAAAACGTTGGTTCCCGTTATCTTCATCCATGGCATAGCGGAAGGGTAAATTTATTTTTTCCCTTGCATCTATTTCACGCCAAATTTTATGACGATAAACGGCATCATCGGCCCTTAAATGTTCGTAAGGAAGCGGAGTACGGTCCCTCAATTCTGAGGTTTCCACGGCTTCATCCGGGCGAAGGGATTTAAGCACTTTTTTGATGGGCAATGTATCTACCTCTACCGGAGCCTGTACTACGGCTACCGTATCTATAGTGGCCGTGGTAGGCTGTATATTTGCCTTGGTTTTAGTTTTTGTTGTACGCTTTGTAGAAGAGCGTTTTTTAGGCGCTTTCTTTTTCTTCTTTTGAGCATAGGCTGTATCGGCAATACCACCGAATATTACCGCCAACAACAAAAGTTTCCATAATTGCTTTTTCATAGTATTTTATTAAAAAATTAATAAAGGGTAATTGATCTTTCGTCAATTGACCTTACACCATCAGGCCCCTGAACTTTAATGTTTACAAATGTTATAGAAGACCCCGGGCCACATCTTGAAATTAATGCTTTAATTGGAGCGAGGCTATTGCTACTAATACTTCCCGGGACTACACTTGGGAAATTTGCACCGGAAAAATAAACATTGGCGCTAACAATATTAAACTTCAAATCAAAATCAAAATTTTCCAGTTCTGCACGGCAAAAATCCTGGTTTTTAAATTCAATTGAAGGAACACGGGCCTTACCGGTACCAATTTTAAAAATAGGATCAGGTATTCTTTTAACCCTAAATTCAAAGGTGGAAGGCTTACCATCTGCAGTTACCGTAATGCTTGCCTTACCCAGTTGGGTAACCCTTACGGTACGGTTTGAGCCGGTGCCACTAATAGTACCACCGCTCATGCTCACATTGGTTTTATCCCAACCTGTTGGCGAACCAATAGTAACCGGGTTGTCAACACCAATATAAAATACATTCATCTTATCCAGCATCACGGCAGCGCCACCAGGCGTACCAATGGTGTATTCCACTTCTTTGGTTTCTACTTTTTCGTTACCGTCCTGGTCTTTATACTTTATGGTTACCGGAACTTTCCTAAGCCCCTGGCCACTGGCCTGGAACTTGTAAACTCCCTGGCCATCTACGGTAGGTACCGATGTACCACCAATGGTAATTTGTGGGGCAGCGCCAGAGCTGTAAGCGCCAATACCTGCGGTAATCGTCACTTCCTGGCCGGGCATTACATAGTTGGAACTTTGGCCCAATAGTACGCCGGTTTTATCGAACCTTACTTTTACTTCTCCTACTTTATTATGACAGAAAGAAACAATTTCGTGTTCAGAATTCTTTACGTTATTTTGAAACTTACTTAGTAGCGTTAATGCAGCCACAGTTGGCGTCATGTGAAAGAAGGCTTCGGTGAATCCTTTTGTTTTACCATCCTGGCCAACTTGAGGAGAAGTATCTACAGGGAAACTTTTTTCAAACTGTGCCCTAATTTCAGGGTCAATATTAAGCATTGCTGCTTTGTAATCTTTTAGTTTCTTTTCCAATTCCGGCCCTTTATTACTGCCCCCGGGGCCATTGCCAAATAAACGGGTTGCCGCTTCAAGGTCGTCTTCCTTAAACTGTTCAACTCCATCCACCAGTTTTAAATCGGCTTCTTTTTTCAAATCGGCCTTTAGTTGGTTGATATACGTATCCATATCTGCCGAAAGTTTTTTGGCCTGCTCTGCCTTTTCGTTCCACACTTTTGCTTTTTCGGCAGTTGTAGGGTCATTTACTTTGCTCAGGAGGGATTTATACAGCACATCATTTGACTGAGTGATGCTAGCGTTAGATACACCCAGGCTTTTATCCACCACTTTAAAAGCGTTGAGAATTTCAGATGATACGTTTAATGCAAGTAGCGCAGTAAGCACTAAGTACATCAGGTTAATCATCTTTTGCCTGGGCTCTTTAGGTAAAGCCATGTTTTATAAGAATTATATTTTATGAATATTGTTTGGACATTAAATAGGATTAGCGGCCTTGCATGGCGTTCAGCATATTTCCATAAACTGAATTGAGCTTGGTAAGGTTGCCGGCCAAAGCGCTGATTTGATCTTTGGCTTTGTTGGCATCTTCTACGCTGCTCATCATGGCCTGGCTGGCTTCTGCCATTTTACCATAAAAGCTGTTTAACGCTTTAAGGTGGTTATTGCTTTCTTTTAATTCCAGTTCATAAATGGTATTTAATGAACCCAGGTTTTTGGTTAACACCTGTACTTGTTCATGAAAACCCCTTGCACTTTCTGAGGCATTATTGAATGAGGCCATGGTATTGGCGCTATTGTTAAATGCCGTTGCCATGGTACCTATTGCAGCAGTGGCTTCTTTTGTTTTTGTACTAAAGTCGCCTGTAGATTTCACCACATCGCTTACATCGGAAATACCATTTACGGTAGTGCCTAATTTTTGAAACCCATCACTTAATTTTTTAAGATTGGTAGGGGTAATTTCTGCATCTTGCAGCATTTTATCCAGGTTGTTCAAAGCCGGGTTGCCTACGGATACGGCTTTATGTACATTTCCTTCGTATTCTTCTTTTACCGGCGAGTAGATCATATACATGATACCATATAACAAGAAAACGCCGCACTCGGTATATAGACCGATTTTTAACCAAAGGTCTGCAATTGGAGTATGTAGAATTTTTTGAAGCGCACCAAAAATTACTGCTGCAGCGGCTACCGATACTGCAACGTCCATCCATTTGCTGATGTTTGAAGGAATTTTAACTGACATTTGTTTTGATTTAAATTTTTACAGGAATTGTTTAGAAATTAAGAATAAACTCTTTAGTTTGGGGTATTAATAACCCATTTCATTTTACTAAAATGGGTTATCAATAAAATTATGTGACTTTAAAATTGTACTCGATAGAAGAAGGGGTTTTCTTACTTGCGTTTTGATTGAGATGGTGGCAGGTCAATTACACACCTGAACCCGATATAGGATTTTGCAGTATCCTGGTATTCATAAGCACGGGTGCCGGTTTGCAGGAAGTGGCCCACATCTTTCCAGCTACCACCACGGATTACTTTACGTTTCATGCGTGGAGGATCGGAGTCTTTTGCAGTATAGCGAACATCGGGGTTCATATCATGCTGAAAGTTATAGCTTCCTTCGTAATAGAGTGAAGAAGTCCACTCGGCAACGTTACCGGCCATATTGTACAAACCAAAATCGTTAGGCCAGTAAGCATCCGCTCTTACTGTATATAAACCGCCATCTTCGGGGTAATTACCACGGCCGGGTTTAAAGTTGGCCAGCAAGCAGCCTTTTTTATTCCTCAGGTAAAGACCACCCCAGGGATACGGGGCTTGTGAACGACCGCCACGGGCTGCATATTCCCATTGTGCTTCGGTTGGAAGGCGAAAATCAGATTCGGCGGTTCTCTTTTTACTTTCGAGGAAAGAATTTAAGTAATGGGTTCTCCATTCGCAGAAGGCAGTGGCTTGTTTCCAATTAACGCCTACTACAGGATAGTTACCATAAGCCGGGTGGTTAAAATATTTTTTAGCCATGGGCTCATTGTACGAGTAAGAAAAATCCCTGATCCAGCAAAGTGAATCCGGATATACAGGAATTTGTTGCTTTACAATAAATGCAGAGCGAGGAACTGTAGCATCCCGGTTTTGGGCTGCCGCTTTAAAGTTAAATACTTCAGATTGGTAAACAATCTTGTTAGCATCTAATTCTTTTTTACCAAAAATGCGGTTTTCCGGGGTTACAATAATGGCTTCAATTTTTTCAATTGTAGCTTTATCTCCCCATTTAATGGTTTTTGCTTTTGTCCAGTCAATATACTCATTGCCATCAGAGCCCTGCTTTACAAAGCCCATAAGTTTGGCACCTATTGAATCCCTTACCCAATTGGTAAACTGGCGATATTCATTGTTGGTAATTTCAGTGGCGTCCATCCAAAAGCCGCTGATAGAAACCTGCTTGTTTCTTGCAGTGTAGGCGTAGTTTACATCTTCATCACTTGGGCCCATATGAAAAGTTCCCGGTGGGATATACACCATTCCCGGAGGCTTTGTCAAACTCCACCTGCTACCTGGGGCAACACCGTGCAACTGGCCATCGTTTGGCAGCGACCCGGATTTCTTTTTTCCGCTAAGCATTTTACAACTGCTAACCGAAGCGGCCACAGTCACTACTGCCAATACGTAGAATAAGCGATTGTTCATTGTTTTATACACTTTGAGGGTAAAAGCAAATGTAATGGATTATTTCGATTCCAAATCCTCATGAAAACCTATTTTGAGGATTTTTTTCTTAAACACATTACACCTATCCTTTTTGAAACGCCGAAATTATTTAATTATTGTGAAATTCCAATCAGTCTTAATGAAATTTTAGCAATTTCAAAGCGTCGGCTATTGATTTAACGGGTTTTTCACAGGAGTAATTGTGGCATACATATATATATGTACCCTCTTCATGAATGGGTTTATTGCCAAGCAATGGTAAGTCACCTGCTTCTCCGGCCTGTAGGATTTTATTAGGAATAAAATAGAGTATAAATTTTTTTAATGTAACCTCATAGTCATTGCCTACAATGGCTATTTCATGAATACCGGCTGAAATACGTTGCAGCAATAGGGCCCAATAAGCAAAAGAAGCCGGGTAGCCGTTAATAAGGCTTTTCATGGCAGCCATCATTTTCATGCATCGTACTTTCCATTCTGGCACATTAAACAATACGGATAGGTGAAGCAGGTTTTCGGCCATTACAGCATTTGCAGAGGGCATAACACTATCATAGATTTCAGTTTTTCTTACCGGCACGTCTTTTTGAAATTCCCCGGTAAAATAGAAAAATAGCTCCTGCTCATCGGTGAAGTTTTCCAACACAATATTTAATAAGGATTTTGCTTTGTATAAATAAGCCTCGTTACCGGTAATTTCCTGCAAAGCTATGCAGGCTTTAATGAGGTAGGCATAATCATCTAAAAAGGCAGGGTATTTGGTAACCCCCATTTTGCTGGTATGCAATAGGCTGCCATCTGGCTGGGTAAATGTAGTTTCCAAAAATTGGAATAATTGAACGGCCTGGTCACGAAATTCATTTTGCTGTAATGCAGCATACACTTTGCAATAGGCGGTTACCAGCAGGGCATTATAGCTTAAAATAATTTTATCGTCGGTAGCCGGTGGTATGCGTTTATTTCTTGCCTGCAAAAGCCGGGTATTGCAGGTTTGGATGGTTTCAAAAAATTCGTTTGGGGGCAAATGATGGGCTGCAGCAAATTCATGTGCCGTTTGTGAGCAGTTTAAAATATTTTTTCTTTCCCAGTTTCCCTTTTCGGTAACCTGGTAATACCTGCAGTAAACCGCTGCATCTTCTTTCAACAAATCGTCAATTTCCTTTTTATCCCAAACGTAAAATTTTCCTTCAACGCCTTCGCTGTCTGCATCCAATGCGGTATAATATCCGCCCTGTGGATTTTTAAAAGTAGTTTCAATAAATGCCGCAAGATGGCGAATGTAATACAGGTAAGTTTCATTTTTTGTACTCAGATATACGTCAGCAAAGGTTTGCAACAACAAGGCGTTATCATACAGCATTTTTTCAAAATGCGGAACCAGCCACCGGGCATCGGTGCTGTACCTTGAAATACCGCCTGCCAACTGGTCGTAGATACCGCCCTGTAGCATTTTTTTCAAGGAAAACTCTACCTGGGTAATGGCGCTTTCTTCTTTATAAAAATGAGTATGCTCCAATAAAAACTGATGAGAAAATAATTGTAAAAATTTTGGTGGTTGACCAAAGCCTCCCCATTTTTCATCTTTATTGCGGAGGATCTCCTGCGCAATACCCCGGCATCGTTCATCCGTAAATACGTCATCTTCATTTTTTAAAGCCAATTTTTCCAGGGCCTGGCTGATGCTTGATTTTTGAATATGATGTACCAGGTTATTGGCCTGTGCCAACACTTCTTCTTTTTTATTTGCCCACAAATCGGCAATAGCATTTAAAACGTTCGTCCAGGAACTGCGGTTATAGATTTGCTGCGGGGGA
>JAFDZZ010000037.1 GCA_018266715.1 Bacteroidota bacterium | reverse complement strand
ACCAGCGAAGTGTATGGCGACCCGTTGGTACACCCTCAAAATGAAGATTACTGGGGTAATGTAAATCCCATTGGCCCCCGTGGCGTGTACGATGAAGCCAAACGATTCCAGGAAGCCATTACCATGGCCTACCATACTTTTCACCAAGTTGAAACAAGGATTGTGCGCATTTTTAATACCTACGGCCCACGAATGCGTTTAAATGACGGAAGGGCCTTACCCGCCTTTATTGGCCAGGCTCTTAGAGGAGAAGACTTAACCGTTTTTGGAGATGGCAGTCAAACCCGAAGCTTTTGTTTTGTGGATGATTTAATTGAAGGAATTTACCGGTTGCTGATGAGCGATTATGCTCATCCTGTAAATATTGGCAACCCCGATGAAATATCCCTGAAAGATTTTGCAGAAGAAATTATTGCACTTACCCATACCAAACAAAAAATTGTATATAAACCCTTGCCGGTTGACGACCCCAGGCAAAGGCAACCCGATATTAAAAGGGCTAAAGAACTATTGGGATGGTCGCCAAAAGTAAGCAGGGCCGAGGGATTAAAAATTACCTATAATTATTTCAAGTCATTGCCAAAAGAAGAACTCACCAAACAACCTAAGGAATTTGAAAGCAGGAAATAACCTGTATATCCACCATATTGAAATGAACAAAAATAATCAAACGATAAATGTACCAGGATTTAATTGAGAAGAAGAAAATGCTTGCGGTAATCGGCCTGGGGTATGTTGGCCTGCCCATAGCGCTGGAATTTGCAAAAAAAATTAAAGTAATTGGTTTTGATATTAATGCCGAAAGGGTAAAAATGATGCAAAACCAAATTGATCCAAGCCAGGAACTGGATACGGAGGCCTTTGATAATACTGATATTGAATTTACCAATGACCTGGACGTATTGCGACAGGCCAATTTTTTTATTGTTGCGGTGCCTACGCCGGTTGACGATCATAATATCCCTAACCTTGTACCGGTATTAAAGGCCAGCGAAACCATTGGTAAAGTCATAAAAAAAGGAGATTATGTGGTTTTTGAAAGTACCGTTTACCCCGGCTGTACCGAAGAGGATTGCTTACCGGTAATTGAAAAAATATCAAAATTAAAAGGGGGTAAGGACTTTAAAATTGGCTATTCTCCCGAAAGAATTAATCCCGGCGATAAAGAACATACCATTACTTCCATTACAAAAGTGGTAAGCGGTTGTGATGCCGAAAGCCTGGATATCATTGCAAAAGTTTATGAACTGGTTGTAAAGGCCGGTGTGTATAAAGCTTCTTCCATAAAGGTTGCCGAAGCCGCAAAAATTATTGAAAACACCCAGCGAGACCTCAATATTGCACTCATGAATGAACTTTCAATCATTTTTGATAAGATGCAAATTAATACCTATGAAGTTTTGGAAGCTGCAGGTACAAAATGGAATTTCTTAAAATTTCAACCGGGGTTGGTAGGCGGCCATTGCATTGGCGTGGATCCGTATTACCTCACCTATAAGTCAAAAGAGTTGGGTTACGATAGCCGTGTAATCCTGGCCGGGCGGGTTATTAACGATAGCATGGGCGCTTATGTGGCCAAAAAAATATTACAACATATTATTCAAAACGTATCCGATGTAAAGGATGCCAAAGTGCTGGTAATGGGCGCTACGTTTAAAGAAAATGTAAGTGATATCCGCAACAGTAAAGTGGCCGATGTGGTTAATGAATTAAAATCGTTTTCACTCAATGTAGAAGTTACCGATCCTCATGCTGATAGTGAAGAACTCAATCATGAATATGGCTTTGGGTTAACGCCAAAAATTGCCAATGACTATGATGCGGTAATTGTAACGGTTCCTCATTTGAAATATAAAGAGCTCGATGAAAAATATTTTAACGCCATCACAAAAGAAAAAGCGGTAATTGCCGATTTGAAAGGGATCTATAGAAATAAAATTTCGGAGAGGGCGTACTGGAGTTTGTAAACGGATTTAAAAAGTATGGTTGACATTCCTATGTTGTTTCATTCAAAAAATATAGCTTCTGATGCATTCCTGGTAACCGGTGGGGCAGGCTTTATTGGGAGCCATATTGCCGAATACCTTCTTAAAAACGGCGCCGGCAAAGTGCGTGTGCTGGACAATCTGGTGAATGGATTTGAAACCAACCTGGCTATTTTAAAACAATATCCGGCATTTGAGTTCATGGAAGGCGATATCCGAAATGCAGATACCTGCCAGGCTGCCTGTAAAGGTATGGATTATGTGAGCCACCAGGCTGCATTGGGTTCTGTTCCACGGAGTATAAAAGAACCGGTGTACTTCAATGAAGTAAATGTGGGAGGATTTGTAAACATTTTAAAAGCATCGGTTGATCATGGGATAAAACAATTGGTTTACGCATCTTCATCTTCGGTTTATGGCGATGAACCTACCTTGCCCAAAAAAGAAGAAAAAACAGGTCGTTGTTTATCCCCTTATGCCGCCACAAAAAAAACCAATGAATTGTACGCCCAGGTTTTTGCCGATGTGTATGGATTAAAAATTATGGGGTTCAGGTATTTTAATATTTTTGGCCCCCGGCAGGATCCTGATGGGCCTTATGCGGCCGTTATTCCTTTATTTGTAAAAGGAATTTTAAAACGCATACCGGTTTATATAAATGGGGATGGTGAACAAACCCGGGATTTTACCTTTGTGGAAAATGCCGTGCAAATCAATATTAAAGGGATGCTTACCGGCAATGAAGCCGCTTTAAATAAAGTGTATAATGTTGCCGTGGGAGATCGGTTTTCGGTAAATTATTTATATGAAACCTGTAAAAGCCAGTTGAATAGTGATTGGGAAGCTACGTATCGTGAGCCAAGGCATGGCGATATCCGGCATTCCCAGGCCGATATTTCATTGGCAAAGGGCTTATTAGATTACCAGCCTACTAAAAATTTTGAAGCAGGCTTAATTGATACCATTGATTATTTTAAAACTGTTTACTCAAATTAATTTTTCAAATGCCTTTTATTTCTACTGCTTTTCCGGGGCTACTGGTTTTTGAACCAAAAGTTTTTGAAGACAGCCGTGGATATTTTTTTGAAAGTTATAACAGCAAAACCTGTAAAGAAGCCGGCATTGATATTCTATTTGTACAGGATAACCAGGCCAAATCAACCTATGGAGTGGTGAGGGGTTTACATTACCAGTTAGCCCCATTTGCTCAAACCAAGTTTATAAGGGTATTGCAGGGCACCATACTTGATGCAGTGGTAGATTTGAGAAAAGGATCCCCCACTTATGCCCAGGTATATACCATTGAGCTCTCTGCCGAAAATAGAAAGCAACTTTTCATTCCAAAAGGATTTGCCCATGGCTACTCCGTGTTAAGCCCTACCGCCGAAGTTTTTTATAAATGCGATGCCTTTTATCACAAAGAATCAGAAGGCGGAATACAGCTTAACGACCCGGATTTAAAAATCAATTGGGGAATAGCGCCGGAACAGCAAATTGTATCCGAAAAAGATCAACAATACCCCGGTGTTTTTGAATGCAGCAATAATTTTGAATTTGGTAAAATTTAAATGGCATTGACTTCTTCCATTAAAATACTGGTTACAGGCGCAAACGGGCAGTTGGGTATGGAGTTCCGGCAACTGCAAAATGCTTTTCCGGGATTTGAGTTTTTATTTGCTTCAAAAGAAGAACTACCTATTACAGACGATAAAAAAGTTGACCAATATTTTTCCACTCACTTACCCCGGTTTTGTATTAACTGCGCCGCCTATACTGCTGTAGATAAAGCAGAAAAGGAAAGGACTGCTGCTTATGATGTAAACGCAAATGCTGTAGGAATTTTAGCTGCTGCATGTAAAAAGTATGAAGTAAAATTTTTTCATATTTCAACCGATTATGTTTTTGCCGGCAATGCAACCAAGCCTTATACAGAAGCTGATGATACCGCTCCTTTGAATTATTACGGGTACAGCAAGCTGAGCGGCGAAGAAAAAGCGTTAAAAGAATATGACCAGGTCATGATTTTTCGTACATCATGGGTGTATAGCAGTTACGGAAATAATTTTGTAAAAACCATGCTCAGGCTTATAGCAGAGCGGGAACGCATTGGGGTTGTGGCCGATCAATATGGGTCCCCAACTTATGCTGCCGACCTGGCAAATGCCATTATGCAAATTATTGCCAAGCAAAATTTTGTACCCGGCATTTTTCATTATTGTAATACGGGCATTATTACCTGGCACCAATTTGCACAGGCTATCCGTGAAATTTCCCGGGCTTCATGTAAGGTAGATGCTATTACAACTGCCGATTATCCCACCCCGGCTAAAAGACCATCGTATTCTGCATTAGATACCCAAAAATTTCAGCAAACATTTCATATCCCCATCCCACAGTGGAGGGAAAGCCTGGAACATTGCCTTGGCATTTTACGCAGTCATAAAAGTTCATGAAGGGGTTAAAAAAAAGCTGTTGATGAACAGCTTTTTAAATGGGATAATGAAGAAGTTAGAGCTTCATCTTTTTTTTCAGGTTTTGATCAATAGCATCTAAAAATTCTTCGGTGTATAAATAATGCTCGCCATGGGATACTTTATTGCCGTGTATGCATATGGCAAGGTCTTTTGTCATTTTACCGCTTTCTACGGTTTCAATACATACGGATTCCAAAGCGTTTGCAAAATCAATTAAGGGCTGGTTCTCATCCAGTTTGCCCCTAAAAGCAAGGCCCCTCGTCCAGGCAAAAATAGAAGCGATAGGATTGGTGCTGGTAGGCTTGCCCGACTGGTGGTCACGAAAGTGACGGGTAACGGTTCCATGTGCGGCTTCTGCTTCCATAATTTTTCCATCGGGAGTTACTAACACAGAAGTCATAAGGCCCAAAGAACCAAATCCCTGGGCTACGGAATCGCTTTGCACATCACCATCATAATTTTTACAGGCCCACACAAAGTTGCCATTCCATTTTAAAGCGCTGGCAACCATATCATCAATAAGCCGGTGTTCGTAAACAATCTTTGCCGCTTCAAACCGGGGCTTAAATTCTTTTTCGTACACTTCCTGGAAAATATCTTTAAAGCGGCCATCATATTTCTTGAGAATGGTATTTTTGGTAGAAAGGTATAATGGCCATTGTTTGGTTAAGGCCATATTAAAACAACTTCTTGCAAAACCATAAATACTCTCATCGGTATTATACATGGATAATGCAACCCCATCTCCTTTAAATTGATACACCTCAAATACTTGTTGGGGGCTGCCATCTTCGGGTGTAAACGTCATGGTAAGCTTTCCTTTGCCTTTAAGAACGGTATCGGTGGCCCTGTACTGGTCTCCAAAAGCATGACGGCCAACAATAATGGGAGCCGTCCAGTTGCTCACCAGCCTGGGTACATTTTGCATTACAATCGGTTCCCTAAAAACGGTTCCATCTAAAATATTGCGGATGGTACCATTTGGGCTTTTCCACATCTGTTTCAGGTTAAATTCCTTTACTCTTGTTTCATCCGGGGTAATGGTGGCGCATTTAATCCCTACACCACAGGCTTTAATGGCATTGGCGGCATCAATGGTTACCTGGTCGTTGGTTTCATCCCGGTATTCAATTCCCAGGTCAAAATATTGAATGGGTATATCTAAGTAAGGCAGTATTAATTTATCTTTTATGAACTTCCAAATAATCCTGGTCATTTCATCGCCATCCAGTTCCACAACCGGGTTTGCAACTTTTATTTTACTCATAGTGTGTTCGTTTTATTTTATAGTTGGCAAATGTAATATTTGTTGGGGAGAATTATGAATTATGAGTTATTGGTTATGAGTTATGGGTTATGAATTAAGTAAGTTTTTTTGTACCATTGACCATTAATCATTAAACATTAGCAATTAACCATTAGCCATTAACCATTAGCCATTAACCTATGCCTACTCTTATAAACTACTACTTTTTTTCAACTGTCCATCTCCGGTAACGGTTCCCATGTTCTCAATAATGGCATTTCCAAACTCGGAGGTTTTAAGTAGGGTGGCGCCGGTCATTAAATTATAAAAATCAATGGTAACGGTTTTACGCATGATAGTGGCTTGCAAAGCCGATGTGATTAATGCTGCGGCTTCCTTCCAACCCATATATTCCAGCATCATACACCCGCTTAAAATTACAGAAGACGGGTTCATGCTGTCGGTTCCGGCAAATTTTGGCGCTGTGCCGTGTGTGGCTTCAAATACAGCGTACCCGGTTTTGTAATTGATGTTGGCCCCGGGGGCAATTCCAATACCACCCACTTCTGCAGCCAGGGCATCCGAAATATAATCACCATTTAAATTGAGTGTTGCCACTACCGAAAAATCTTTAGGCGCAATTAATATTTGTTGTAAAAAATTGTCGGCAATAATGTCTTTTACCAACAACTTTCCTTCATGCAGCGCTTTTCTTTGTACTTCGTTGGCCTGCTCTTCTCCCTGCAATTTTTTTATTTCATCCCATTCGTCCCAGGTAAAGGTTTTATCCGCAAATTCCTGCCGGGCTACTTCATAACCCCATTGTTTAAAAGCGCCCTCGGTAAATTTCATAATATTGCCTTTATGTACCAGGGTTACGCTGGGCAGGTGGTTTTCTAAAGCATATTGAATTGTCGAACGTACCAGGCGCTTTGTGCCTTCGGCCGATACCGGTTTTACGCCATATCCTGAACTGCCGGGAAAGCGGATGTTTTTTACCCCCATTTCTTCCATCAAAAATTTTTCAAATTTTTTGGCTTCATCACTGCATGCTTTCCATTCAATACCCGCATAAATATCTTCTGTGTTTTCTCTAAATATGGTCATATCAACCTGCTCCGGGTGTGTAACCGGTGAAGGAACGCCTTTAAACCATTTTACCGGGCGTACACAGGCATATAAGTCAAGGTCCTGGCGCATCGCAACATTTAGAGACCGGATGCCGCCGCCGATAGGAGTAGTAAGCGGCCCTTTTATGGAAACAATATACTCTTTGGCAATTTTCAACGTATCGGCAGGAAGCCACTCGCCGGTTTGTTTAAATGCTTTTTCGCCGGCCAGCATTTCTTTCCATTCAATTTTTCTTTGGCCGGAGTAGGTTTTGGCTATGGCCTGGTCAAAAACATGTTGAGCAACTTTCCATATTTCGGGGCCAATACCATCTCCTTCAATAAAGGGTATGATGGGTTGATTTGGTACAGAGAGCTTGCCATTGGCGCCCATGGTTATTTTTTCTGCCATCGTTATTGATATGCTTTGTTGTGAAACGCTGCAAATGTACTGCACATTCTACAAAGAATAAAACAGGATGAAATTTAAGGACATCTTAATCCGTTGTTTAAAGCGGGAGGAGGCGCCGGCCATTACAATTCAATGGAACAATTCACCCATTCTGCGTCAAAACGGGCATTATACTTTTTATAAAAATCAATGGCAGCGCTGTTCCAATCCAATACCTGCCAGGTAATACCGGTAAATTGTTTTTCACGGGCTACCTGTATGAGTTTGTCCATCAGTAACTTTCCGATTCCTTTGCCACGCATATTTTCGGTTACTAAAATATCTTCTAAATACATTCTCGATCCTTTCCAGGTGCTGTAACGGATATAGTATAAGGCAAAACCTACAATTTCCTCTGTTTCATCCGGGCGCTTTACTACAGCCACAAAAGCCCACCAAACCGGCCTGGGCCCAAAGCCGGCATCCTCAAAATGCTCCATACTTACGGTTACTTCCTGCGGCGCTTTTTCAAATAGCGCTAATTCATTAATTAATTGCATCATAGAGTTGCAATCTGCTTTTAGCGCCGGCCTAATGGTAATTTTCATTATGGGTAATGTTTAATTTTGTATAGAAAAATAATTATATGAAAAATTTACTCCTGCAATATGCAGAATATAATCTTTGGGCCAATAACCAAATAACCGAAATTTTGAACCGGTTAACGGAGCAGCAACTAAAGCAGGAATTTCCATCCAGTTTTAAAAGCATTTTTGAAACCGTACAGCATTTATGTTTTGCTGAAGAGTTATGGTACCGGCGTGTTAAAATGAAGGACACCGTAACGGGGCATGTTAATACCGAAGAAACTCCTATTGCCCTTTTTGGCAGATGGGCTGATTGCTCCGCCCAATGGGTAAAACTATTGCAAAGCAGCCATAATGCCGATTTTGAAAAAATGATTCGTTATACCAACCTTAAGGGCATACCTTTTAATCAGCCGTTAGGGCAAATCATGCAGCATCTTTTTAATCATCAAACTTATCATAGGGGGCAGTTAATCACCCTGCTGCACCTGCTGGGCATAACCCAACTTCCTTCTACGGATTTTATAGTTTTTGCACGAAACAAGCCTCAAAATCAATAAATTCTCCAGGAAAATGAAGAATTTCTTTCAATTTATTAACCCGGTTTTTTTGCTAAAAAAAATCTTATATCTTTGCATGACCTCTAGGATGTTTTTCATCCCCTTGGTCTTGATTTACAAGGCAGTTTTCTTGAATATCAAATTTAGTTGGAAATAATATTGCTCTGGCAAAGGGTAATGCTTTAATTCATTGTGGATACAATTTTTTCAGGTGTTACCGGTGCGGAGCTTTTTTATAATTTTTTGTTATGGCAAAGTATATTTTTGTAACAGGGGGTGTAACGTCATCTTTAGGTAAAGGAATAATTGCCGCATCGCTGGCAAAATTGCTGCAAAGCCGTGGGTTAAAAGTTACTATTCAAAAATTTGACCCATATATAAACGTTGATCCCGGAACCTTAAATCCTTACGAGCATGGAGAATGTTATGTAACCGATGACGGGGCAGAAACCGATTTGGATTTAGGGCATTACGAAAGGTTTTTAAACACCCCAACATCACAAGCCAATAATGTTACCACGGGCCGCATTTATCAAACCGTAATCAATAAAGAGCGTGAAGGGGCCTACCTGGGTAAAACGGTGCAGGTGGTGCCGCATATTACCGATGAAATTAAACGAAGGATGTTGCAATTGGGTACCACCGGCGATTATGATATTGTAATTACAGAAATTGGGGGTACGGTTGGCGATATTGAAAGCCTTCCATTTATTGAGGCGGTTCGTCAAATTCAATGGGAACTGCCGGAAGAAGATTGCCTGGTGGTACATCTTACCCTTATCCCTTACCTCAAAGCGGCCAAAGAGTTAAAAACAAAACCTACGCAGCACAGTGTACGCATGCTAAGCCAGGAAGGGGTACATCCCGATATCATTGTTTGCCGTACCGAGCATCCTTTGTCTTCTGATTTAAAACGCAAAATTGCCCTTTTTTGTAACGTTAAACCCAATGCCGTAATTGAATCTGCCGATGCCAACTCCATTTACGAAGTGCCTTTAAAAATGCTTGAAGAAGGATTGGATATTATAGCGTTAAAGCAATTGCAACTCAATGGATATGCAGCGCCGGACCTGGCGTTGTGGAGGGGTTTCCTGGCAAAGCTTCAGCACCCTAAAACTAAAGTGAAAATTGGGTTAATTGGTAAATACCTGGAGTTGCAGGATGCCTATAAATCCATATTGGAAGCCTTTGTACATGCCGGGGCAGAAAACCAATGCAAGGTTCAGGTTGTGAATGTACACAGTGAATATATTAACCATAATAATGTTGCCGAAAAACTAAAAGACCTGGATGGGTTATTAGTGGCCCCGGGTTTTGGAAGCAGGGGAGTGGAAGGAAAAATTATTGCGGTAAAATACGCAAGGGAAAACGGTTTACCTTTTTTTGGAATTTGCCTGGGTATGCAAATGGCCGTAATAGAATATGCCCGTAATGTATTGGGATGGCCCAATGCCAACAGCACCGAAATGGAAACCTCCACCCCGTACCCGGTTATTGATTTAATGGAAGCTCAAAAGCAAATCAAAAACAAAGGGGGCACCATGCGACTGGGATCTTACCCCTGTGAAATTTTAGAACATTCATTGGCGGCCGGCATATATGCATCTACCTCTATTACCGAAAGGCACCGCCACCGTTGGGAGTTTAATAATAAATACCTGGCCGATTTTGAAAAAGCAGGAATGATAGCCAGTGGCAAAAACCCTCAAACGGAACTGGTGGAGATTGTTGAAATACCCTCACATCCTTTTTTCATTGGCGTGCAATATCACCCGGAATTAAAAAGTACCGTAGAAAGGCCCCATCCTTTATTTGTAGGTTTTATTAAAGCGGCAAAGGAATACGCAGCGCAAAAGGAAGGCATAGACTCATCGGTTTTAAGTAAAGATTAGTATGCAGGAAGGCCACAAACTTAAAATGGATGAATTAAACCGAAAATCGGTGGAGGAGTTTAAACAGGCCGAAAAAAACCCGGTTATTGCAGTTTTGGAAAACATTCGCAGCGCTTATAATGTAGGAAGCGTTTTTAGAACGGCCGATGCCTTTTTACTCCAGGCCGTATATATTGTTGGATACACCTGTACCCCCCCGCATAAAGAGATAAAAAAAACGGCCCTGGGCGCCGAAGATACCGTTGAATGGCAGTATTTTAAAACTTCGGAAGAAGCCATCCGGCATTTAAAATCAATAGGCTATAAAGTATATGCGGTGGAGCAGGTGGCCCGTAGCCTTAAACTCAACCAGGTTCAATTTTCGTCAAGTGATAATATTGCAGTAATTTTTGGCAACGAGGTAACCGGTGTGGAACAATCTACCATAAGCCATTGCGATGGTTTTTTGGAAATTCCGCAAATGGGCATGAAACATTCTCTCAATATAGCCACGGCAGCCGGCGTTGTTTTATGGGAGCTCACAAAGAAATTTGTTAAAGTATAAGCCGCTTTAACTAAAAATAATTTTCAAAAATTTTGCCTTAAAATTTACGTGCTTTTTTCTCTTATCTTTACAATATGGCAATATTACGGTTTAGAATATATTGGGAAGAAGATGAGAGCATTTACAGGGATGTTGCGGTGAAGCATGTTCAAACCTTCCTGGATTTACACCATATTATTCTAAAAAGTTTTGAATTTGACAATAAGCACAAAGCAACTTTTTACCGCAGTAATGATGGCTGGCAACTGGGCCGGGAAATAAGCCTTGAAGTTTATGATAAATCCTACAAAGTAGCCCCGCTTATAATGGTAGAAACCATGATTGGTGATGAAATAAAATCGCCCAATCAAAAATTTGTTTACGAGTACGACTTCAATAAAAACTGGCATTTTAAGGTAGAATTGATACAGGTGGAAAAAGAAGAAAACCAAAAACTGGTTTACCCCTGCTGTGTACGCACCGAAGGATTAGGGCCCTCACAGTATGGTACCAAAGGCCTGGTGGACAAACGTCTTGCAGAAATGGAAGAAAAATATGATCTCCAACCCGATGCCATGAATGATAATTTTGGCAGCGAGGGCGATGGCGAAGCTGAAGCCGATTCTGATGCAGATGAATTTGCCGATGAAGGCAGTGAAAGCAATGATGGGTATTAAGTTTCATTAGCTATAATCCATCAACTCATTTTTTCAAAGTGGTACTCCGGTTTTCTCACTGTATATTTTTCTTTTAACCTTGAACTATTGTATCATTATTTGTGGCCCAACGGCAATAGGTAAAACAACCCTGGCTATTGAGCTGGCAAATTATTTTTCCACCGAAATTATTTCTGCAGACAGCAGGCAATGTTACCGGGAACTGAACATTGGCGTAGCCAAACCCAGTGAAGAACAACTCAGCAGCATCCGCCATCATTTTATAAATTCCCACTCCATAACCCAGCCTGTAACGGTTGCCGATTTTGAACAAGATGCGTTAAAAGCTGTTGAAGAGATTTTTAAAAAACAGTCCATAGCCATAATGGTAGGCGGTACAGGCTTATATATCAGGGCGTTTACACAGGGCATGGATCACATCCCACCTATTAGCAATACCCTTCGCACATCCCTTATGGATCAATATGTCCGCAAAGGAAAAGATTGGCTCATAGAAGAAATTAAAACACAGGATCCTGAATATTTCGCAAAAGGAGAAATACACAATCCGCAACGAACCCTGCGTGCCCTTGAAGTTAAACTGGCCAGCGGAAAATCTATATTAACTTTTCAAACCGGCACCCATAAAAACCGCAACTTTAAATGTATTGTAATCGGCCTGCAAATGGAGCGCCCCATGCTTTATGACCGTATTAATAAAAGGGTAGAGGATATGGTTCAGCAAGGGCTGGAAGCCGAAGCAAGATCCCTTTACGGGTTCAGGCATTTAAATGCGCTTCAAACGGTGGGTTACCAGGAGTTTTTTGAATATTTTGACGAAACGATCAACAGGAGCCGGGCCATAGAATTAATTAAGCAGCACAGCAGGAATTACGCCAAGCGGCAAATTACCTGGTTTAAAAATGAGCCGGGGATTCAATTTTGCAACCCTTCTTTTAAGGAGTTAACCGCATTGTTGCATCATCAAATTAAGCCGTAAATAGTTCTGTTTTTAAGAACCTCTGCTGCCGGGCCGGTTTATTCGGCTGAAATATCAGCATTTCCTTATTATTTTCGGGCATCTTGGCAGAAAGCAAAGCAAATCTGGCAATGGCATTTTTTTTGAAATAAATTAGGCATTCATTTAATAAACAAGAACCAAATTATGGACACAACAATGCAAAAGGGAAATATAAGGGTGCAAACAGAGAATATTTTTCCAATTATTAAGAAATTTTTATATAGTGAGCATGATATTTTTATTCGGGAACTGGTGAGTAATGCCGTAGATGCTACGCAAAAACTAAAAACCCTTTCCTCCATTGGCGAAGTGAAGGGCGATGTAGGGGATTTAAATATATCCGTAAAAATTGATGCCGACAAAAAGACCATTACCATATCCGATAAGGGTATTGGGATGACGGCCGAAGAGGTGGATAAATACCTTAACCAGGTAGCTTTTAGCAGCGCCGAAGAATTTTTGGAAAAATATAAAGGACAAAGTGAAGCCAATATTATCGGTCATTTTGGACTGGGTTTTTACAGCGCCTTTATGGTGAGTGATAAAGTGGAAGTATTTACAAAATCCTATAAGGACCAGGCAAAAGCCGTAAGATGGGAATGTGACGGTAGCCCGGAATATAGCATTGAAGAAACCGATAAAGCCGAAAGAGGAACCGAGATTGTAATGCATTTAAATGAAGACAGTAAAGAATTTTTGGATGCCTATAAAGTGAAACAAACCCTGGACCGGTTTTGTAAGTTTTTGCCGGTACCCGTTTTTTTTGAAGAAAAACAAATCAACAACACAGCACCGGCATGGATTAAAAAGCCATCTGAACTAAAGAAAGAAGACTACGAAAACTTTTATAAAGAACTCTACCCGTTTAGTGAAACCCCTTTGTTTTGGATTCATTTAAATGTGGATTACCCGTTTAACCTTACCGGCATTTTGTATTTCCCAAAAATTAAGCAGAATTATGAAATACAAAAAGATAAAATACAATTGTACAGCAACCAGGTTTTTGTAACCGATGAAGTAAAAGATATTGTACCTGAATTTTTGATGCTCCTGCATGGCGTTATAGACAGCCCCGACATACCGCTAAATGTGAGCCGCAGTTATTTACAAGGCGACCCCAATGTGCGGAAAATCAATGCGCACATCACCAAAAAAGTTGCCGACAAACTGGAAGAAATCTTTAATAAAGAAAGGGCATCCTTTGAAGAAAAATGGGAAAGCCTTGGCCTGTTTGTAAAATATGGAATG
>JAFDZZ010000036.1 GCA_018266715.1 Bacteroidota bacterium | reverse complement strand
AACAATTAATGTTACTGAAAAAACTGGCGGTCTTGTAGGGATATTAGATGTGAGTGAAAAAGAAGACCTGATGATTACCTGTGTGAGCGGTATTACCATTAGAATGCCGGTAAACCAAATAAGTGAACAGGGTAGGGCCACCCAGGGCGTAAAACTGATAAAAGTGGATGAAGGAGACGAAATAGCCGCCATCACCAGCTTAGACGAACAGGAAGAAAATGATGAAACGGAACTGAATACCCCTTCTGAAAACGGAAATGGAACTGAAGACGGATCAACACCATTATCGGATGCAGAATAATAAACGTTTTTGAAAAAGTAAAGCCGCCGGGAAAATGTGCGGCTTTTTTTTATACTTTCTTCTTCACAATTTTTTGAAGTTTCATTTTATTTCTACCTGTATCAAGCATGGCTTTATTCAACAAAAATTCTATTTGTCCATTAACACTACGAAACTCATCGGCAGCCCATTTTTCCAGGATTTTATACATTTCCGGGTCAAGCCGTAATATAAAGTTTTTTTTAACTGGCAAAATTGATCGGTTTAGTTAAAAAACTTATTGGTATAAAGTACCGGTATTTAAAATTGGGGTTGCTGCTTTTTCACCACAAAGCACCACCATTAAGTTACTCACCATGGCTGCTTTACGTTCATCATCCAGTTCTACAATATTTTCCTGCGATAATTTTTTAAGCGCAAGGTCAACCATGCCCACAGCGCCTTCCACAATTTTTATCCTGGCTGCAACAATGGCTGTAGCCTGCTGGCGTTGAAGCATGGCCCCGGCAATTTCCGGCGCATAGGCCAAATGGCTAATCCTGGCTTCCTGGATGATAATGCCTGCAGGGGCAAGCCGTTCCGTTAATTCTTTCTCCAGTATTTGATTTACCTTTTCTCCACCATCCCGTAACGTAATTTCTGCGCCTTCATCTTCAAGATTGTCGTACGCAAAACTTACGGCCAAATGCCTTACGGCCGCTTCGCTTTGCTTGCTTACATAATCTTTATAGTCATCTACTTCGTAAACCGCTTTATAGGTATCGCCCACTTTCCATACGATTACAGCGCCAATTTCAATAGGATTGCCCATTTTATCGTTCACTTTTAAGGATTGGCCTTGCAGGTTTTGCGCCCTTAAACTTACTTTGAGGGTGGAATAAAGCGGGTTAACAAAAAACAAACCGTTGTTTTTTACCGTTCCTACATATTTACCAAAAAAATTCAACACCCTGGAATGATTGGGGTTGATGATCATGAGGCCTTTAATAATAAATAATGCGGCGAAAAACAGCACAAATCCACAGGCAATTACAAGCGGTTCATTTTTTCCTGTTGCAAACAAAAAACCACTAAGCGCTATTAAAACCAACGAAACCAATAACGCCAGGAACCCTGAAATAGGTTTTAAAATTTTTTCCATATTTTATAGTTTGATATTAAAATGATATCAAAGTTATATTATTTCTACGAACCGGCAAAAAAAAATTCCGGGTGGAAAGACCCGGAAAAATAGTTTGAAAGAAAAATTGAATTTTGGGTTAGGGCTTGTTTTCCCCGGGAAATTTTTCAAGGTCTTTATTTACGGGTTGTGGCACGGGTAGCTGGGTGGGGGCGGTTACCTGGTTAAACAATTTATTGATGTAAACCCATTTCCCATTCATCCATTTAAACCCTTCGTAATCCCCATCGGGGATCAGGGTCCACTTTTTAGATGGATCCCCTGAGTTAGAAACCAAATGTTCCATTACAATCATATCCATATCGGGGTCAAACGTAAGCCTTGGGCTGGCATCTTTACTAAACTCCATAATATACCGGGCTATACGGCTGCTGTACCCTTTGGTATTATCAATGGTGAAATTTCTGCCGCCAAACCTGGGTTTGCCATCTGCAAACGTAAGGATATCAATAATTTTTTTGGTGCTGCGTATATTGTTTTCGTCAAAGCCGATGAGCGTGTAAAATTTTTTATCAAAAGCTTCCTTGAGGATGATTTTGTAATACACGGCGCCAATCCAGCCTTTATTATCAGCAATGGTATCGGCTGGTGAGCTGCACACTTCACTCTTGTCAATCAGTGGAAATAATTTTAAGGAGCCGTCATTGGTTTTCATTTGAATGGCGCCATGCTGCCGGATTACATAATCGTTGATGACCATTTGCCAGGTAAAAATGCGAAAACTGCTATCCGGGGCATACAGTTTAGAAATGGTTTCCAGCGAATCAAAAGGATATTCAAATGAATTAGGGAGGGCAAGCGCCCTTACGAATATTTTAGTAAAAAGACTATCAGCCTTAAACCGGTCTGCAGCATTTATTCCCCGTATAATTTTAAATGCCGGGCCCTTTAAACTATCTTCTTTTTGTGCAATTTTAGCAAAAGATTCTTTTGGGGTTTGTGTAAAGGCATCATGAAGAAAACAGGTAGCCCATATAACAATGAAGAGGAATTTTAGCAATGCGTGTGATTTAATTCAAAAATACATAAACTAAATGCAGAAATTAATAGAATGCGTGTTTGCTTAAATCTTTTTAACTAAAACTTATCAACTCAAATCCTTTGCAAAATCTACCAATCCGGGGTAATAGCGGTCAATTCTCTGCCGGTTTTCATCTTTTTCATCCGGTTTTGTAGTGGTGAGAAATACGGTAAAAGCGCCTATATTTCGGCCAAACTGCATATCGCTTCCGGTATTGCCCACCATAAATGATTTTTTAAAATCCACCCCGGGATAATGGGTTTTGGCCATTAGGGCCATGCCGGTATTTGGTTTCCGGTTGGGGCTGCTATCGTCCACATCGGCACAATAATATATTTGATCAATTTTACCGCCTGCCTTTTCTATTTCGGCTAGCATTTTTTGGTGGATGAGCTTTAATTCCTCTTCACGGGTAATTCCCCTGCCAACTCCCCGTTGGTTGGTAACAATAAAAATGTAATCAAATTTTTCAGAAAATAGTTTTAGGGCTTCCGGCACGCCATCATAAAAAGTAAACTCGCTCCAGTTATTAATGTAATCCCCTTTTTTTTCATGATTAATTACACCATCCCTGTCTAAAAACAAGGTATAACCCATTCCTTTTTGAATGGGTGTAAAATACTTTTGATAAAAATCGGGCAATAGTTTTTGGGCTTTGGAAAAATCTTCGGGTATGCCAATATCAATAAAAAATTGATCGAAAGCCTTGCCGGAAATGCGTTGTGATGCAACGCTTTTTTCCAGGTAAGCATTTTCAAAGGAAAAAACATCCGGAAAGGGTAATTGTAAAAACGGCTGAACCTTTAGGGCATAAATGCCTCCATTAATCATACCGTTTTCTATATATTTTTTTTCATGAAATGCAGTGATAATGCCGCTGGGATCTACTTCTACAGAGCCGTAGCGTTCAAATTGCTGCATTGGCTTTAGTGCGATACTACAGGCAGCATTTTTAGAAGTGTGAAATGCAGAGAACGCTTTTATATCAATATCAAAATAGGTATCACCGTTAAAAATCAGCACATCGTTACCGGAAACTTTTGAGCAGGCAAGTTTTATTGCGCCTCCGGTACCCAGCGCTTTATCTTCCACCACAACAGCATAATTAAGGCCCGGAAATTCTGCTTGCAGGTATTGTTGTATGACTTCGCTTTTATAGCCGAGTGAAAAGATAAACCGTTCAATACCCTGGTTTTGAAGTGCATTAATTAAATAGGCCAAAAAAGGTTTATCAGCTACCGGCGCCATACACTTGGGTACATCGGTTACTACCGTTCGCAGCCGGGTACCCAGTCCGCCGGCTAAGATGATTGCTTCGGTAATCATTTGAAATATTGTTCTTCCACCAACTGGCAAATGATGTGACCAATCATAATATGACTTTCCTGGATCCTGGGTGTATCCGTTGAGGGTACATCAATAAGATAATCAGAGAGCGCTTTCATTTTTCCGCCGGTAGCCCCGGTAAACCCAATGGTAATTACCCCTTTTTGACGGGCCACTTCAAAGGCTTTTAAAATATTGCTGCTGTTGCCTGATGTAGATAAACCCACTAAAACATCACCCTTGTTGCCGGTGCCTTTAATAATACGGCTATAAACCAAATCATAGCCATAATCGTTAGCCACGGCCGTCAAATACGAAGTGTTACAATGAAGCGCTTCGGCCGGTAAGGCATCCCGGTCGGTATAAAACCTCCCACTAAATTCCGCAGCTAAATGCTGCGCATCAGCAGCGCTGCCACCATTACCGCAAAACAGTACTTTATTTCCGTTCTTAAAAGCGTTTACGATTGTTTCCACACATTGTTCAATAGTGGTAAGCAGCCGTTCGTTTTGCAATAAATTGTTTTTAACTTCCACTGAAGACCGGATGATGTCTTTGATTTTGTTGCTCATCTTTTATTGTGTTTTACTTTACCGTCCAGGTAGATAAGCCCTGGTGGTTAAAAGAATATTTTTTTACTTCACCGCCAAAATTTTTCAACGTTTGCATCACTTTATATTTAGCGTTTACGGGGCAATAGAAAATCATAAAGCCTCCGCCGCCGGCACCACTTATTTTTCCTCCTGTAGCCCCTGATTTTTTGGCAGCCTCATACACTTCTTCAATATTGCTGTTGCTGATATTGTGGGCCATTAACCTTTTTTGCTGAAATCCATAATCCAGTATCTCCCCAATTTCATTGAGTTTCCCTTTTAGTAAGGCTTCTTTCATCATTTTAGCCTGCTCCTTAAGCTGGTGCATGGCCTCAATGCTTTTCTCATTCTTTTTATTCACATTGCTCACCTGCTCATTGATTATTGCAGCGCTTTCCCTGGATGTGCTGGTAAAATAGAGTAACAAATTATTTTCCAGCTCGTTCATGTATTCTTCCCGGATGCGTAAAGGATTTACAATCACTTTATCCTCTTCATAAAACTCCATAAAGTTAACGCCCCCAAAAGTGGCTGCATATTGATCCTGCCTTCCACCCGTAAGTTTTAAATCTTTACGTTCAATATCATAAGCGTAATGGGCGGCATCATATGGACTAAAAGGCAAACGGAGCATTTCCATAAAAGCGCCAAGTATGGCCACAACAAGCGTGGATGAAGTGCCCAGCCCGGAGCCTGCCGGGGCATCTACAAATGTGGATAAACGGATCCCGGACTTTTTTATTCCATAATCTTTTTGAATACGGTTATAAACTCCTTTGAGCAAATTCAATGTTCCGTCAATGGGTAAAGCGGTATCCCAGTTAAACTCCTGTTGTTCCAAACGATCCAGCGCCTGTAGTACTATTTTAGGTTCTTCCAAAATTTCTATAGATGCATAAGCAGAAAGTGAAATGGTAGTATTTAAAATAGCGCCGCCATACAAATCACAATAAGGGCTCACATCCGTTCCACCGCCAGCCAGCCCTATGCGCAACGGCGCTTTACTTCTAAAAATCATTAATCCAATTATTTAGTAATGCAATTTGCTAAAAATTAGCCAGTTTAAAAATAGTTTTCGTTAAAACGGCCCAACTGTATTTTTCTTTCTCCTTTTGAATATGGGTAACAAAATCAAAAGTGGCGCTTTGAAAAAACCGGATAATTTCTTCGGCAACAGATTGGGCATTGGGCTGTGCAATAAAACCCACTTTACCGTTGGGTACCATGGCCGGCAAGCCGCCAACATTAGTCACTATCATGGGCAGTTCAAAATGGTAGGCGAGGGGTGTTACCCCGCTTTGTGTGGCGTTTCTATAAGGCTGCACTACAAGGTTAGCCGCACAAAAAAAGTTTTTCACCTCGCTGTCGGCAATAAAATCCGTATGTAAAATAAGATGGGGAGCAATAGACGGATTTTGGAGTAGTGCAGAATAATTTTTTTCATCCTCATAAAACTCACCGGCAATTAACAATTTTGCTTGTG
>JAFDZZ010000035.1 GCA_018266715.1 Bacteroidota bacterium | reverse complement strand
TACATAAAACCGGAGTTTCGACATCAATGCACTATCGGTATTATCCTTCATGCCAGACTCCTGCATTTTTTGTAATTTCTGAAGCAGCTCATGCGCAAAACCGGCGCCGGAATTATCAAAGTAACCACCATCTACAAAATAACTGTTATTTATTCTTCCTGCCGGGCTCATATAAGGAAACCGTGAACCTAAAATCATAGCCGTGCTAAGGCGTAAATCATTTCCTTTTTGCAGGGATTCCAATACATCTATACGGCTGCCAAAAAAAGCGGAATCTAGCTTAATATTACAAACTACACCGGGCTGCCCGTCCTGCATACGTGTAGTATTTAAACAAACAATTGGAAAAAAATAATCTGCCCCGTTTTGGGGTAGATACCTGCTGAACCCCTTTTTCATATCAGCGCTAAGAATATTGTTCGATGCAGCATTTTCCAGGCTATATTCCAACGCAAAAGCACGGTCTCCAACAATCGGCGCAAAAATAGATGCTGCAATATCCGGACCCAATAAACGGGCTAAAGTAAAACTGAGAAAATCGTTCCCTAAAAAATCGGTAGTGGTTTGGCTGAGTTTTGAACTGCCTGCGGTTCTCAGTTCTTTATGGCCCAAAGCAGCAAGAAAAGTAGCATGGCCCACAGCGCCACCTGAAGCGCCGGAAAGGCAAAGCAAATGACGCAAAAAAGGTTGTTTACCCGTTGCGGTTTTTTCTGCAAGATGGCTTAAAACAAGGGTTGTCCAGTATCCGCTCCGGCTTGCACCTCCATCGGCAAGTACAATAAAAACCGGGAATTGACCGGATTGATTAATGACTTTATCCCTGCCTCCCTCATAAAGCCAGTTATGCATATACGATTCAAGATCTGATTTTTGGCGGTAATCCACATTTTGATTCTTGAGTGTTCGTGCCCAATGCGCTTCTGTAAACAAGCCGGCCAGTACAATGAAAAGCAATACTAAAAAATGGATATTTATTTTGCTTCGGTAGGATAGGAGCGAAACAAAATTGCCCATGCCGAGCAATACCCCAAAGGCCAAAAATAATAAGGGCAAAGGAGTGATAGTTAATGCCACAGGGAGAATAAATACGCAACAAGCATAGGTAATGCCACCAATAAGGGCAAAAATATTGAAGATTACAAATATTAATTGCTCGGTATCTGCCGCACTTTGCATGGTAATCCTGCGGTCTCCGGATTTACGGTTAAGCACCCAATCCAAATAACCCTGCATAAAAAAATGTTTAACGCCTTTTTTTGAATTAATGTAAGTAACCACATGTTTACGGGTAACCACCAGGAATAAAAAGCCGAGTTGGCAACAAAAAAGGGTGGTGATGATGAGCCAGGTATGTTCAGCACTCCAAAAAATAATGCTTATCAAAGGCAAAATAACCAACATCACCAAACATATAAAGCGTAACCATAGCAAGAGTTGCTGCCTGCCGGAACTTTCAGCAAAAACCTGCAGTCTTATGGTGAGCCAATGGAGTAAGCTGTACAATAAATAATCTAAAATGATTATTCCATACCAAATCACACCAGGTATTTTCCCGGAATTGGCAAATTTTAAAATGGCCATTATCGTAATTAAGAAGATGGTATAACCCATCAAACGGGGAAAATGAAACAGTAATCCTTTGCCGATTTTCACTTTCACTGTACCGGTTTTATCAATGTATTGGGCATTATAAAGTTCATCGTGGTTATAGGCTACCAAACGGGTAGTGTACCAGGTAACAATAACCCAAAACAAAATGGCAATGGTAAAAACAAGGCCTGTAACCCATCGGCTGGTAAGGCAAAGCCTGATAATATCTTCACCTTGCGGTAACGACCAAAGCACAAAGCCGGCAAGAAATAAATAAAAAAGGCTGGGGAAAAACAGGAAAATCGTTTTCAGCAATAAGGAAACCCATTTTAAGAAAATAAGGATTGGACGATTAATTCTCATAATGACAGTTTTAAGATTCAAATGAAAATTTGCAAATAACCATCAGGGAATAAGGACAGATAACACATACAAATGTAAAATATAATTGGAAAATGATTTAAGAATAATCTGTGGCGCATGTATCCCTAAACATGAGTTGATGCCTGTTAAACCTGCCCGGTTCTGCCGAAATTTACTAAGGCGGCCCGGGCATACAACCCGGAATAAGTGTTTTGGCACAGCTGTGCCAGCGGTGAAGTTTCAGTATGAGTAATGATTTCATAAATTTTATCCGCAATAGTGGATAAACTCCGGCAAAAAATCCGTTGATAATGCTTTTCTTTGCAGGTAATTTATATGGAAGCAAAATCAGCAATTCTTATTTTAGAAGACGGTACAACCCTTACCGGTACAGCATTTGGCAAAACAGGCACAGCAACCGGCGAAATTTGTTTTAATACCGGCATGACGGGTTACCAGGAGGTTTTTACCGATCCCAGTTATTACGGGCAGGTGTTGATCATGAACAGTGTTCACCAGGGCAATTATGGGGTATTGCCTGCAGATGTAGAAAGCAATGGCGTAAAAGTAAAAGCTGTTATTGGCCGGAATCTTGAAGATAAGTTTAGCCGGTACATGTCTAAAAAATCGTTGCAACAGTATTTTGAAGAAGAGCAGGTAGTAGCCATTGAGCATATTGATACAAGGGCGCTGGTTGATTATGTAAGAACCAGGGGCGCCATGAATTGCATTATCTCCTCTGATGAAACCGATATTGAAAAACTAAAACAACAATTAGCCGCCGTGCCTTCAATGAGCGGGCTTGAGCTGGCATCTACAGTTAGCACGCAGGAAGCCTATACCCTTGGAGATGCCAGTAGTTCCATAAGGATTGCCGTACTGGATTTGGGTATTAAAAAAAATATTTTGAACTGCCTGGTGGAAAGAGGCGCTTATGTAAAAGTATTTAATGCCAAAACCGATTATAACAGCTTACAAGATTTTAATCCCAATGGATATTTTATTAGCAATGGCCCCGGCGACCCGGCACCAATGGATTATGCCATAAAAACGGTAAAGCAAATCCTGGCGTCGAACCTGCCGCTCTTTGGCATTTGCCTCGGTCACCAGCTTTTGGCCTTAGCCAATGATATCCCAACTTTTAAAATGCATCATGGCCACCGGGGTTTAAATCACCCGGTTAAAAACCTGCTTACGGGTAAATGCGAAATCACTACCCAAAACCATGGCTTTGGCGTACAGCCGGATGCCGTAAAGGCCAATGATCAAATTGAGATAACGCATGTGAACCTCAACGATAACAGCATTGAAGGCATTAGGGTTAAAAACAAAAAAGCTTTTTCGGTGCAGTACCACCCCGAAGCAACACCGGGGCCACATGATAGCCGGTATTTGTTTGATGACTTTATAAATATGGTTACGAGTTAAATCACCCACCGGGAGTTAGAGGTAAATTCGTTAACGATTTTACAATCCCCGTAAATGATTATTTAGTAAAATGAAAATTGCCATCATCAATGGGCCCAATCTCAATCTCCTCGGCAAAAGAGAAACCGGGATATATGGCAAAGAATCATTTGAAGCTTTTTATGAGAAATTAAAAGCATCATTTGATGCCGTGGAATTTCATTATTTTCAATCGAATGTAGAGGGCGAATTGGTGAATGAATTGCAAAGAGTGGGTTTTAATTTTGACGGTATTGTTTTAAACCCGGCGGCTTATACCCATACTTCTGTGGCGATTGGCGATGCCGTAGCCGCCATACCTGCTCCTGTAATTGAAGTGCATATTTCCAATATTTTCAACCGGGAAGAGTTTCGAAAAATTTCATTGGTATCTGCAAATGCGGTGGGGGTCATCAGCGGCCTGGGGTTAAAAGGCTATGAATTAGCCATAGAATATTTAATTCAACACTGTACCGGGTAAAAAAAATAATCCAAATCATAAATTAAAGAGAAGGGATGCCTTAACTTTGTTCAAATTTATTTTATGAAAAAGGCCTTATCCATTTTTATTGTACTCTTCTTTACCCTTAGTGTTACCGCTCAATCCAACATAAACAAGCAAGTGGTAGAAGCTTCCTGCGGGCAATGTAATTTTGGTTTAAAAAGTAAAGCGGGATGCGATCTTGCCGTACGCATAGACGGCGTTGCCTATTTTGTAGATGGCGTTAAGATTGATAATTTTGGTGATGCCCATGCAAAAGACGGATTTTGTAATGCTATCCGTAAAGCGGAAGTGAGTGGTAAAATTAAAAAGAACCGTTTTGTGGCCAGCAGTTTTACGTTACTTCCCGAAGAAAAGAAAGATTAGTTTTTCGTTTCATAGGAGCGCATAGAGGAAGGCAGGGTTTTGAACATTCGATTATTTAAAGTTTTTCAACATTTCGTTCACTTGTTTTTTCATTTCGTCAAGCGATGCCAGTTGCAGTTGCACAAAACTGTTATCTTCCAACTTTCCTAAAACCTTATTCATTTCTGCATCATTTTCGTAAACCATTTTACGAAAAGGGTTGGTATAATCTTTTGCCCGGCTTTCATAGATTCCCTTGCACATCCATTCCTTGGTTTGCAGGGTTTGGGTTAAAACCTGTTTAAAACGGGCAAGCGTAAACTGGTTTCCGGTGAGGTTCGTAATTTCCAAATAGCTGTTATAGGCATGTTGCAGTTTTTCCATATCGTACTTATTGCCTTGCTCCATATAAAATTGGTGTACCTGCTGCCAATCCTTAATAGCGCCTTCTTTAATATTTTTCTTTAGTTTACCAACCGCCGACCGGGTCATTAATTGCCCGCCAATGTTTAACCAGGCAGTACGTTGTGCCCTGGCATACAGGTTTTTCTTTAATGTTGAAAAATTCTTAATGCCCGAATTTTGAATATACTGTAAGAGCAGTTTACCAAAGTAATAATGGATCAATTCTTTAAAAATGCCAAGAGCCTGCGGAACTTTTACAATTTGTATTTCCCTATCGGAGTTTTCCCAGCCCTTAATAAGCGCCGATCCATCCCTCCCGGTTTTTAATTTAGATAAAATGTTTATGGCATCAAAAACTTCATTAACGGTATCGGGGGCCAGGTAATCAAATTCCAGTTTTTGCAGCCTTTCGGTACGGTTGTCCCTGTCGGCATACTTCCAGGCATTACGTTCCAGCGCATAAATATTGTAAATAAACCAATAAGCCGGCATTACCACAATGCGGTTTTGCGTTACGTCATTTGCCACTAAAGAAAACGGAATGGGAATATTCAATTCCGAAGGAAAATCACCCTTGGCCATAATGGTAAACGATGCAAATTTTGAATTATGCTTAAGGCTTACACACAAGCCCGGCCAAAACCCACGTCCGGCAATAATTTCGCCATCCGGGCTTCGGCTGTTGTGATTGCTGCCAATGGTAGCGCCGGCGGCCATATTGCTTTGGCCCATAAGTAAAGAGGCGCACAAAAATGAATTATTATGGTGTTGCTCATGAGCAGGAAAAATTAAGGAATTTAATACTTCACAGCAGGAGATGGTAGAGTTATTTCCTAAGTAGGAGTTAATGAGCCTTGCACCATATTTTAATTGCGAATGAGCGGCTAAAATAAAGCGCACCGCTTTAACGCCGTAAAAGATACGGCAGCCATATCCAATTATTCCATTCACCAGTTCACAGCCTTCGCCAATTTGGCTTTTGCGTGGCGCATCGCTATTGATGGTAACATTTTTAATTTTATTGGCCCCCTTTAAGTAGGCATCGGTTCCAATCCAAACATCTTTTAAAATACCGCAATTTTTAATTACCGTACGCTTCCCAATTACGCCATAGTACCCTCTTTTTTTATCGTACAACTTATGGGTAAATGCTTTAAACTTTTCCATTAACGCATCGTCATCTTTGTATTTACTCCATAGATAAGCATCACCGGCAAGCATACCATTAAATGGAATGATGCTCCTGCCACCATTTTCATTGCACACTTCCACCCATATCCGGTGTTTTTCTTCTTCATCCTGCTTTAAAATACCATTTCCAAATTTTGCATAATTGGTAGTAGCCAGTTCATTAACATTGGCTATCATCACATCATCTTCAATAATGTAATGGCTCATATAATTGGCATTGTCAATACACACGTTATTGCCAATGTCGCAACTGATGATGGTGCTGTTGTACAGCCCAACCGGCAGCCTGAGATTATGAAATTCTTTATACGTTGCGCTTAAATTGCCCAGGCGAACCAGGCCGTAAAATTTACAGTTTCGTACCAGGGTTTCATCAAAATTGTCGCTCACCAATACATTGCTCCAGTTGTCGGAAGTATTTCGGTTATGGATCAGCACTTCCAGTTGATCGGCAGTGAGCTTCTTATACCTAATGCCGGATTTATTTTGGATATTTCGAAGATAATATTCGTCTTTATTTTTGGGGATGTGTTTGGGTTCTATAAAATTATATCCCAAATCACTCACCGGGTGTTCGTGAATAAGATTCATCGTTTTGAATTAATGATTTATACAGGAAGATAAGGAACTTCACCCAAATAGCAGCTTGAAGAACAATGGATGCCCTTATTCAACCGTTACACTTTTGGCAAGGTTCCGGGGTTTATCTACATCAATACCTTTGGCAATGCCGGTATAATAAGAAAGCAACTGTAAGGGTATTACACTTAAAATGGGTGCAATAAGTTCATCGGCCATGGGTATGCTAAACCAATCATCACTCAGGGTAGGGCTTACGGTATCTCCATCGGTGATGATAGAAATAATTTTTCCCCTCCGGGCTTTTATCTCCTGCATATTGCTTACAATTTTTTCGTGGTAAGAATCTTTTGTAGCCACAAAAACCACCGGTAATTGTGAGGTTACCAGCGCAATAGGGCCATGTTTCATTTCAGCAGCAGGATAGCCTTCGGCATGGATGTAAGAAATTTCTTTAAGTTTTAATGCGCCTTCCAAAGCCACAGGGAAGTTATAGCCCCGGCCTAAAAATAAAAAGTCGGATGCATCTTTATACTTATCGGCAATTACCTGTAATTCTTCTGCATTCTTTAAAATTGCATCCACTTTTTCGGGTACATCCTGCAACTCCAGCAATAGTTTTTTATAATACTCCGGGGTAATACTGCCTTTTTCTATGGCTATTTTTAAAGCCATCATCATAATCACGGCAAGTTGCCCGGTAAAAGCTTTTGTGGAAGCCACGCCAATTTCGGGACCGGCATGCGTGTAAGCCCCGGCATGAGAAATACGGGATATGGATGAACCTACCACATTTACAATTCCAAAAATAAAAGCGCCGTTTTCCTTTGCTTTTTCCAGGGCCACTAAGGTATCGGCTGTTTCGCCGCTTTGGGAAATGGCAATAATCACATCTCCTTTATTTACGATGGGGTTTCGGTACCTGAATTCTGAGGCATATTCCACTTCTACCGGTATGCGGCACAGTTCTTCAAAAATATATTCTGCCACCAGGCCTGCATGCCAACTGGTGCCACAGGCAACGATCATAATGCGGTTGGCATTTTTAAGTTGTTCTATATTTTGCTCCACACCGCTCATGGTAATGGTACCGGCAGCGGCATCAAGGCGGCCACGGAGGCAATCATAAATGGTGCTGGGTTGCTCAAAAATTTCTTTAAGCATAAAATGGTCGTAACCCCCTTTTTCAATAGCTGCTAATTCCATGTCCAGCTTGGTTACATAGGGAGTTACCTTTTCATTTCCGAGGTTTTTTAAAATCAATTCACCGGGCTTAACAATGGCCAGCTCATAATCATTTACATAAACCACTTCTTTGGTATATTCAATAATGGGGGATGCATCACTGGCCAAAAAATGTTCATCCCTTCCTTTGCCAATACCAATCACCAACGGGCTGCCTTTACGGGCTGCAATAATGGTATCGGGATTATCTTTCTCAATTAATAAAATGCAGTAGGCTCCCGTAACCCTTTTAAGCGCAATGCGCAAAGCTTCTTCGAGGCTGCAATCGTTATTGGATTGAATGTATTCAATAAAGTTAATCAACACCTCAGTGTCGGTATCGCTTTTGAAGCTATATCCCTTATTGAGTAATTCACTTTTTATTTGGGCATAGTTTTCTATAATACCATTATGAATCATTGCAAGGCTGCCATTTGCCGAAGTATGCGGATGTGCATTGCGGTCACTGGGCTCACCATGCGTAGCCCAGCGGGTATGACCAATGCCTATGTTGGCCTGTAGATCTTTGCCGATAATGGCTTCTTCCAGGTCGGCTACCTTACCTTTTTTCTTATAAACATTTAAATGATCCTGGTTTAACAATGCCACACCGGCGCTATCATATCCACGGTATTCCAATCGTTTTAAACCTTTAAGAATTACGGGAAACGCCTCCCTGGGCCCGGTATAACCAACTATTCCACACATAGAATTGCTTTAGTATTTTGTGATTTCAATTTGCAAAAATATTGAATTTATTGCCGATTTTGCCATTTTGCAAAAGAGCAGTATCCATCCTATCTTAATCAATAAATGAATTGGGCTTTATAATAATATACCATGTAAAATAATATAGGCAACAGAAAAATAAATTACCAGCCCCGTAACATCCACCAGGGTGGCCACAAAAGGAGCCGATGAAGCCGCCGGATCCATCCTGAACCGTTTTAAAATTATGGGCAACATAGAGCCCATCATACAGCCCCATAATACAATGCCCAGTATAGAAAACAAAATGGTTAATGCCACTAAAAACCAATGTGGACCATAATCGTAAATGCCTAATTGCTGCCAGGCAATAATTCTTAAAAAACCGGTAATACCCAAAATGGCACCCAGCATGATACCGGTTAAAAATTCTCTTTTCATTACCCGCCACCAATCCCCAATGCTCAATTCACCTAACGCCATAGCCTGTATGATGAGTGTAGAGGCCTGGGAGCCGCTATTTCCACCGCTGCTCACAATAAGCGGAATAAACAATGCCAAAACCGTTGCGGCTTCAATTTCATGTTCAAAATATTGCATTACGGTTGCCGTAAACAATTCGCCGATAAATAATATGATGAGCCAGCCGGCTCTTTTTTGTAAGAGCTTAAATAGGTTAATATCCAGGTAAGGCGCCTGCAGAGCTTCCGTACCACCAATTTTTTGAATGTCTTCGGTAAATTCTTCCTGGGCCACCCAAAGAATATCATCAATGGTTACAATACCCAATAAAATTTTATTTTCATCCACTACGGGCAAAGCCACACGGTTATTCATTTTAAACACTTCGCTGGCCATTTCCTGGTCGTCGTGGGCATTGAGGGAAATATAGCGGTAATCCATCAGGTCGCTCACCATGGTTTGTGGGGGCGCCAGTAAAAAATCCCTGATGCGGATATCATCCAGTAATTCGCCATTATCGTTTATGATATAGATCACATCAATGGTTTCGGTATTTTTGCCGTACCGCCTTATGGTTTCAAACACCTCCTGTACCGTATTATGTTCATATACATAAATGTAATTGGGTATCATCAGCCTGCCCACGCTGTTTTCCGGATAACCCATTAATTTTAAGGTAATCTTTCGTTCTTCCGGATCCAGCATTTTTAGCAGTTCCCTTACTGTACCGGTTTGTAATTCTTCAAAAAAATCAACACGGTCATCGGCAGAAAGTTCGTTAAGCAGTTCAGCCGATTTTAAGGCCGGAAGTTTCTTGATGATCCGTTTTTGCTCCATTAAATCCAGTATCTTAAATACACTGGCTGCACGGTGAATGGATAGGGTGGATATAATCTGGATTTCATAATCGGGATTTTCATAAATAAGGTTGGCAACATCACTAATGTTTTGATTGTTGATAAAATCCTTTACTTCCAATAAATTATCGGATGCAATAACTTCTTCAAATTGCTGCTGAATGGGTATTGGTTCCATTTCCATAAGTGAGTGCCCCTTTTAAATTGGATTTGCAATTTAGCCTTTTTGCCTTTTTTTAAAAAAACCAATTCTTAAATTTGACTGTTAATTTTAAACCCATGTTGCAACCTTATATTTATTTTGGTAATACCGAACGTAAGGGAAGGGGTGTTTATACCCATGAAGCTATAAGAACTTCTACCATTATTGAAATTGCGCCGGTAATTGTTATGAGCAGTGCTGAACGGTTGCTTTTGGATAAAACCCTGCTCCATGATTATATATTTGAATGGGGAGAACAAAAAGACCAGTGCTGCATGGCATTGGGATTAATACCGGTTTATAACCATAGTTATCAAAGCAATTGCGAATATTTTATGGATTTTGACAACCAAACCATTTTTGTGAAAGCGATACGGGATATTGCTTCCGGTGAAGAGTTAACCATTAACTACAATGGGGACTGGGATGATAACAAAAAAGTTTGGTTTGAGGCGGATAAGGAAGAATTATAAATAAACCTTATCCAAAAACTTTTCTCTCGTAAACCCAAAGGTTTTAGAAAAAAAAGTAGGTCGCTCCGTAGAAACGGAGTGACCTTTTCGATTGCTTGCCATATGAAAAAAGTTGAACGCTATTTGGGAGAAAAGGGAAACTTGCTTTATTTTGCGTCTAATTGCCCAAGGCAATTGGACCTTTTCGATTGATCGCTTTTCGATTGCTTGCCCTTTGAAAACATACTTGTATATTTTCAAAAACGAAATTAGACCGGATAATTCCTTCTCCGAAATGAACTTTTGGATAGTTTTATGATGTTTAAATTCAAATTATTTAGTGAAATCCTTGATAATAAAGGGTTTTAAGGCCTAACTTTGATTATGCCCAACCGTTCAGCAGATATTGTTTTTCAACTTATCCATTCCCTCGAAAAGGCAGAAAAACGCAATTTTAAGCTCTATATTAAACGCAATTCGGCAAATGATGATTTAAAAATTATTGAACTCTTTGACGCCCTGGATAAGCTGGACGAATACGATGAAAGCCTGCTGCTTAAAAAATTGCCAACCATTAAAAAGCCCCAACTGGCCAATGTAAAAAGCCATTTGTACCGGCAGGTACTGGCCAGCCTGAGGGTAATTAAAATTTCGGAAAGCGTAGATCTGCAATTGCACGAGCAACTGGATTATGCCCGAATCCTGTATCACAAAGGGCTGTATTACCAAAGCCTGAAAATTTTGGAAAAGGTAAAGGAACTGTCGGCATCCTTTAACCAGGACAGTTTTTTAATCCAGGCCATTTCTTTAGAGAAAAAAATTGAAACCCTGCATATTACCAGGAGTATGCAAAACCGGGCTGAGCAATTAAGCGCCGAAGCCGACGAAGTACACCACAAAAGGTTATTCATCACCGCACTGTCCAACCTGGCTTTAAAATTATACAGTTGGTATGTAAAATACGGCCATGCCCGTAACGCTTCCGATGAACGTACCGTTAAAAAATATTTGTACGACAACCTACCTGCCAATTCTCTAAAACTCACCGGATTTTATGAACGGCTTTATTACTATCAAAGCTTTTGCTGGTATGGATTTATTTGCCAGGATTTTTTAAAATATTACCGTTATACCCAAAAATGGGTGAATTTATTTCATGAGCAACCCTTTATGATTGATATTGAACCGGGCCATTACATAAAAGGGATGCATAACCTCATGAATGCCCATTTTGATTTACGCAATTATAAAAAATTTGAAGAGGTACTGGATGAATTTTCAACTTTTGCCCAATCCAAAATAGCCGATAAACATATCAATAACAGGGTTCAAACCTTTGTTTACCTCATGAGCGCACGCATCAATCAACACCTCATAACCGGCACGTTTAATGAAGGTTTGGCGCTGATTCCTTACACCGAAAAAAAACTGGCCAACTATACCCTTTTTTTAGACCGGCACAGGGTTTTGGTATTTAATTACAAAATTGCCACACTATATTTTGGCGCCGGCAATTATGGTAAATGCGTGGATTACCTCCGCAAAATAATTAATGATGTGGTGGATCTTCGGCAAGACCTGCAATGCTATGCCCGATTGCTTCATTTAATTGCGCATTATGAACTGGGCAATACCGAAATCATTGAGCACCTGGTAAAATCGGTGTACCGGTTTATGGCAAAAATGGAAAATCTTTCGGTGGTGGAGGAAGAAATTTTAAAATACCTCCAAAACAGTTTTTATATTTCCGTAAACAAACTCCAGCCCGAGTTTAAAAAATTGCTGGACCAATTAAAAAAGCTGGAAACCAACCGCTATGAAACCCGGGCATTTGCCTACCTTGATGTGGTTTCGTGGCTGGAAAGTAAAGTCAATAATGAACCCTTACAAAAAGTGATACACGATAAATTTCTTAAAAGCCGGCGGCGATAAATCAGGCCGTTAACAGGCTGCAGCCCCTTAAATCGGCATGATCCATCCTTCCCAAAACTTCAAAACGGCCGTCACCATAAATTTTTCCAACATCGGCAGTGGCCAAAAAAGCGCAACTGTAAATATTAGCAAGGTCAATAAGGTTAAGGGCACCGGAGCCTGCCTGGTCGCTTATCTCAAACGGGTCGTCTTCATTTCGCCATAAAATTTTCATCCAGGCGGGGGCTTCAAAAATGCCATCCTGCTTTGCATAAGCCTGGCTCAGTAATTCCGTCATGCCGTATTCGGAATGTATAGCCGGCAAATGCCATTGCCCTTTTAAAAAATCATGCACTTCTTTACGGGTCAATTCTTTTTTTCGGCCTTTCATGCCACCGGTTTCCATTACCAGGGTATGCTTTAACGGCATTGCATAGGCTTGGGCAAAATCCAGCAAGGCATAGGTAACCCCAATTAAAATAGTTTTTTGTGCACGGGCTTCGTTTTGAAGCAATACAGAATGAAGCTGATCAAAATTGTATAAATAAAAACCACTCAAATCGTTTTGAGATGCCGTAATTAAATGCTGCACCATATACACTAATGAAGAATTGCCAGCTTCTAAATAGGAGGGGAGCAATCCCAAAATACAATAATCCTTTGGGTTGCCATAAAACCGCTGAAACGAACTCAAAAAGCTGCTTTCATACAGTTGAGGGTCTTTAATATAATGCCGGCTTTTATCCCCTCCGGTTCCGCTGCTTTCAAAAACAAGTTGTGGCTCAAATACGGTAGTAATTACCTGCTGCGTTTTAAAAAATTCAATCGGCAAAAAAGGGATTTCAAAAATGCCGGTAACGTTACCCGGATTTTTTTTAAGAAGGTTACAGTACTGATGATAAAAAAGATTTTCCCTGTACTGAAACCGGTACAGCTCCAATGCCCTTGATGAAAAATCCACATCGGTAAAACGGGTAAATTGAAGCAGGTTATGTGAAATAGTTGATTGCAAGTTGCAAATTTCTGAAAAAATAGTTAAGGTGCCGGCCGGAACAGGGAATAATTGAAAATATGCTTTTCTATCCTTAATTTTGAAGAGTAATCAATTTACATGAAATACCTCCTGGCAATAATTGGAATAAGTCTTTTGGCTTTGGGATGCAATAAAGGTGATTTTAATACCGTACCGGTAATCACATTCAAATCTATTGAACCCAATGCTTTTCAAACCGACAATGTTACGCCTTTAGGCCATCCCATGCTTACCATTACCCTTAAAGATGCCGAGGGCGATTTTGGATTTAATGATGGATTTGACACGTCTTATGTTTATGTAAAAAATATGTTTTTCACTCCTGCGCTGGAAGATTCCTTTAAATTCCCCACACTGAGTGGTATAGACCGTAAAAATTTAAGCGTGGATGTGTCGGTAGATCTAAAAGCCCTGGCTTTAGGCTCCGGACTTCCCGGCCCCAATGTGGATACCATATATTTTGAAGTATATGTAAAAGATTTTGCAAAAAATAAAAGTAATGTGGTTCAGGCCGGGCCCCTTTATTTAGTTACACCCTGATGCGTTGGCTGCACTTCATCTTATCCCATTCGGTATTTATTTCACTATGTGCCGTAGCACTGTGTTTTCAAACCACCCTATTATTAAAACTTCCTTTTGATTATATGCTTGGCGGTATGGTGTTTTTTAGTACCATGGCCGGCTATAATATGTATTGGGCGCTGAGTAAGTACACGTTTTCCCGCCATCTTTCCTTAAAAGAAATACTGGCCCATAATTACAGCCATTTAATTTTGGCTTTTTTGGGCGGGTTATTTCTACTCTATTACCTTATTCGGCAGCCGGCAACATTGCCTTATATGGTAGTGGCTTCACTTCTTACCGCAGCCTATTCCTTGCCGTTATGGCCCTGGTCGTTTGCACAAAAATTTCGAAAGACCGGTTTTTTAAAAACCGTATTGCTGTCTTTTACCTGGGCCTATGTAACCGTTATTATTCCGGCATTACCGGTATTAAAAGTGCAGGTTACATCGGTATTGGTGTTGCTTATGGCCCGGTTCTTTTTTATGCTTATTCTTTGCCTCATATTTGATGTACGGGATAAAGAAGTGGATAAAATCCGCAACCTGCACAGCCTTGCAACCGATATCAGCATCAGTGCTTTTAGAAAACTGGCCCTGCTGGTTTTTAGCGGGTATTTTATTTCAGGTATTTTTTTACGTTTTTATTTTGCCGAAACCGGCCAGGTTATTGCCTTTTTCCTTTCCTTTTTAATGTTAATGGGAATTTATCTCTTGTCGTTTAAAAAGCAAGGTTATTTTTTTTATTATTTTTTGGTAGATGGCATGATGCTGTTTTCTTCCCTGGCTTCTTTTATAGCTTCTTTATAAAAACTTAGGGTTATTTTTGCCAAAAAAAGTTATATGGCAAAAGCAGCTAAGTCAAAATCATGGATCACTCAAAACGGGTACCAGTTTCTGAAGAACTATATTAACAATGCTTCCCCCACAGGCTTTGAGAGCAATGGCCAAAAGCTTTGGTTAAACTATATAAAACCCTTTAGCGATGAATTTTTTACCGACCCTTACGGCACCGCTGTAGCCGTGATCAATCCCGGCCAAAAGTTTAAAGTGGTTATTGAAGCTCATGCCGATGAAATCAGTTGGTTTGTAAATTATATTTCACCCGATGGATTAATTTATTTGAAAAGAAACGGGGGAGTAGATCACCAGGTAGCGCCCAGTATGAGGGTACACATTCACGGTAAAAAGGGCCTGGTGAAAGCCGTATTCGGCTGGCCGGCCATTCACACAAGGCTCAGCAATAACGATAATAAAGAGCCTTTGCCAAAAGTAGAAAACCTTTTTTTGGATTGTGGCGCTAAAAGTAAAAAAGAAGTGGAGGCCCTTGGGGTACATATTGGCGCTGTGGCCACTTATGTAGATGGTTATGACGAGTTGGCCAATGGTTTTTTAATTGGACGTGCTTTTGATAACCGCATTGGAGGTTTTATGATTGCCGAAGTGGCCCGGTTAATAAAAGAAAATAAGAAAAAATTACCCTTTAGTCTTTTTGTAGTAAATGCCGTACAGGAAGAAATTGGCTTACGGGGCGCCGAAATGATTGCCCGCCGCATAAAACCCGATGTGGCCATCATTACAGATGTAACCCATGATTCCAGCACACCCATGGTGAATAAAATTATTGAAGGGGAATGCGTTTGCGGCAAAGGCCCATCCTTATGCTATGGCCCGGCAGTACACAACAAATTATTGAATTTTGTGCAGGATACGGCGGCTAAAAACAAAATTGATGTTCAGCTGAGGGCCGTGAGCCGCAGCACCGGCACCGATACCGACTCTTTTGCATATGCCAACGACGGCTGCCCTTCTGTACTCATCAGTATCCCGCTAAGGTATATGCATACCACCGTTGAAATGATTCATAAAGACGATATTGAAAATACAGTAAAACTAATGTACCAAACTTTATTATCCCTTACCCCAAAAACCAACCTCAGTTATTTTTAAATGGAAGACCGTTTTGTAAAATACAGCAAGCTTAGTTCCCTGATTTTTTTATTATTTATCGGATTTTTGGTTGCGATAGGCATTTTATTCCTGCTGGGGAAATTACTTTTTTCCATTTTTGAAAATGTTCCCTGGCTGGCACATTTATATATGTTTGGGATAGTAATAGCGCCTGGTACGCTTTTTATCACCGTATTTATCATTTTTTTTAAAAGAACGCTGGGATACAAAAGGCCCATCATCCGTTACCTGTGCCTGGGTATTTTTTCTGTAATTCTATTGTTATGGGCCTGGATGCTGGTGAGTGATGTAATAACCCTGGTAAAGCATCATTATACCGATGTAGTAAAATATAACAGCTACCAGTTTTGGATGCTGGTAGGCTCCGTGCTCACCTTATTTGCAACCGGACTTTTACAGGCAGCCGGAACGGAGAAAGAGAAAGATTGGTTAGAAAAACACCAAATCAACAACCCGTAAAACCATTAGGCTTTTTTAATTTTAAATTCCTTTCCATAAACCTTTACAGGCTTTTAAGCGCTTCAAGCACTTTATTTACCATTTCACCGGAAATATCTAAATGAGTAACCATGCGAACCATAGTGGCAGAAATGGGAATACACAATATATCTTTTTGCTTTAGCCTGGCCACAAGTTCTTTTGCCGTGTATTTTCCTTTTACTTCAAAAATTATAATATTGGTTTCCACAGGTAAAACCCTGCCGATAAAATCAAATTCTATTAATAGCTCCGCAATCCGGTGTGCATTTTTATGGTCAATAGCCAGGCGGCTAATATTGTTTTCTAAAGCGTAAATACCGGCTGCCGCCAAATAACCCGCTTGCCTCATGCCACCACCCATTAACTTTCTTACCCGCCTTGCCTGCTTAATAAACGCAGCATTTCCCAATAATACACTGCCAACCGGTGCGCCAAGGCCTTTACTCAGGCAGATGGAAATACTATCAAAAATACCTCCATATTGCCCAGGGCTTTCCTTTTTTGCCAGTAATGCATTAAATAGGCGGGCGCCATCCAAATGCAATTTCATATTATGCTTTAGGCAAACCTCTTTAATATGTTGAATTTCAGCAAAATCATAACAAGCTCCGCCACCCCTGTTTGTGGTATTTTCCAGGGAAACAAGGCTGCTTACCGGCCGGTGGATATCGTCAGGATTTATGGCTTCAAGAACCTGCCCGGCTGTAATCATTCCTCGCTCACCTTCGATGGTTTTTACCTGGCAGGCGCTGTTAAAAGCAATACCGGCAGCTTCATAAAGGTAAACATGGCTTTCTTTTTCGCAAATCACTTCCTGGCCGGGTAGGGTATGGCATTTTATAGCAATTTGATTGGTCATAGTGCCGCTTGGGCAAAACAAGGCGGCATCCATACCAAAAATTTCAGCCGCAAAGGCTTCCAGTTGGTTTACTGTGGGGTCTTCACCAAAAACATCATCGCCCACTTCCGCCTTAATCATAGCGTCAAGCATTGCCGTGCCGGGCTTTGTAAATGTGTCGGATCTTAAATCAATCTGCATTTTATCAATTTATTAAGAGAAATAGTTTCCAAATATCGTCAAATATACAATTGTGATATACGGATGAATTGAGTGTTTTTTATCATTTATTGAAATAGTTCAATATTTTTATGAAATGCCGCAAATGCATCGTACCTTTGCAAATAGCATAATTCAATACCTCATCAAAATCCTTGCTTTGCAGCGTTTTCGTACCAAACTCACTCTGATTTCAGGTTAATTGGATTATTTTACGGCATAAAACGAAATATTAATACACATGAGGCAACTTAAAATAGCTACCCAAATTACCAACCGGGACTCGCAGGCTGTAGAAAAGTACCTGCAGGAAATTTCTAAAATTTCAATGATTACGCCAGAGGAAGAAACCATTCTTGCTCAAAAAATTAAAATGGGCGATCAGCGGGCATTAGACAAACTGGTGCAGGCCAACCTTCGTTTTGTGGTATCGGTTGCCAAGCAATACCAGCACCAGGGCTTATCGTTAAGCGACCTTATTAACGAGGGTAACCTGGGCCTTATAAAGGCTGCTCAGCGTTTTGATGAAACCAAAGGGTTTAAATTTATTTCTTATGCCGTATGGTGGATTCGCCAGTCTATATTACAGGCTTTAGCCGAGCAAGGCAGGCTGGTACGTTTGCCTCAAAATAAAATTGGCACCTACAATAAAGCCAATAAAGCCTATATGGCTTTTGAGCAGGAGCATGAACGTGAGCCTTCAACCGAAGAGCTTGCCGAACTGCTGGAAATGAGTGAAACCGAAATCAATAATATTTTTCAGAGTAACACCAGGCATACGTCTTTAGATGCACCGGTACACGAAGCAGAAGATGTGGCAATGGGTGATTTATTAAAAGGCGGCGACGAAACCGATGAAGATGTGATGCACGACTCCTTAAAAAATGAAATCAGCCGTGTATTAAAATCTTTAAGCCCCAGGGAAGCAGAAATCGTAAATGCGTATTTTGGCCTCGATGGCGAAACCGGCGTAACGGTTGAACAAATTGGCCAAAAATATGATCTTACTAAAGAACGCATCCGCCAAATTAAAGAAAGGGCTATTAAAAGGCTTCAAAAAGCCCGGTACAGCGGAACATTAAAAGCCTATCTCGGCAAATAATCTTAATCTATTTAAATAAATCCCTTCTTTCTCAAGAGGGGATTTTTTTTACCAACATTTGAACAAAATGAAGAATAAAAACCTGATGAACTTCTGTAATTTTGCAGGATGAAACCGCTGCTACTTCTCTTCTGCATCATCCTTTTTTCGGCTTGTGAAAAAGATATAAATTTTAAACTGGAAGCGGCATCACAAAAACTGGTAGTAGATGCCAGTATTGAAAATGGGTTACCCCCAAGAGTGGTGCTCACTAAAACCACCCCTTTTTTTGCCAGCATTACCCCGGCAATTTTAGATAGCAGTTTTGTACATAATGCCATTGTGGAAATGTCAAATGGTTTACTTACCCACAGGCTTAAAGAATATGCGTACCCGTTGGCACCCGGCTTTTGGGGATATTATTATGGTATAGATTCCGCACAACTGGCAACTGCTTTTGTGGGCGCTTTACACACCCAATATTCACTCAAAGTGCTGGTAAACGGAAAAGAATATACCGCTTCAATTGGTATACCCGGTTTGGATGCACATATAGATAGTATTTGGACCAAACCGGCACCACATAACGAAGACAGCAATGCCAGGGTACTTATGGTAAAAGCCACCGACCCCCCCGGCCTTGGAAATTTTGTACGCTATTATACCAAAGTAAACAGCGAGCCCATGTACCCGGGGTATAATTCGGTGTTTAGCGATGAAGTAATTGACGGCTCCTCCTTTACTTTGGAGTTTTCACGGGGAGTAGATAAAAATGATCCGCCAAGCAACGACAGTAATTTTTTCGCCAAAGGAGATACCATCACTTTAAAGTTTTGCAATATTCAAAAACCCGTTTATACCTTTTGGTCCACCTGGGAATTTGCCTGGCAATCTATTGGCAACCCATTTGCCCAACCCAATACGGTGCAGGGGAATATTTCCAATGGCGCTTTAGGCGCATTTTGCGGTTATGCGGCAGCATTTAAAACCATCATTTCAAATTAGCCGACCAAACATAAAGAAACCCAATCAATAAAATGGAGAATAATACAATGGAAAAAGTAAATTGTTTAATCATCGGATCAGGACCTGCAGGCTATACCGCAGCAATTTATGCAGCAAGGGCAAATATGCACCCGGTTTTATACCAGGGTGTTCAACCCGGCGGCCAGTTAACCATTACAACAGATGTGGAAAATTATCCCGGCTACCCCGATGGAATTTTAGGACCCGATATGATGATAAATTTTGAAAAACAAGCCCGGCGTATGGGTACGGATATCCGGTATGGGTCGGCCACAAAAGTTGACCTTAGTTCAACGCCCTATAAAGTGGAAATTGATGAAGAAAAATGGATTGAAGCCAATGCTGTGATCATCAGTACAGGCGCTTCAGCTAAATGGCTGGGCTTACCGGGAGAGCAACGCTTAAACGGAATGGGCGTAAGCGCTTGTGCCGTATGCGATGGCTTTTTCTTTAAAGGAAAAGAAGTGGCTATTGTAGGCGCCGGAGATACGGCTGCGGAAGAGGCCTTGTATTTATCCAAACTTTGCTCTACTGTACACATGCTGATTCGCAAAGGAGAAATGAGGGCCAGTAAAATTATGCAGGATAGGGTGTTAAATACCCCCAATATAAAAGTGAACTGGAATACCGAAACTGAAGATGTGATTGGTGATAAAACTGTTGAAGGCGTAAAAATTTTCAATAATAAAACCGGGGAGAAAACTACGCTTACCGTAAGCGCCTTTTTTGTGGCCATTGGGCACCAGCCCAACAGTTCAATTTTTCAGGGCTTCCTTAACATGGATGATGCAGGATATATCCTTACAGAACCGGGTAGTTCAAAAACCAATATTGAAGGCGTATTTGCCTGTGGAGATGTTCAGGATAAAATATACCGCCAGGCTGTTACAGCAGCAGGTAGCGGATGTATGGCCGCCCTTGATGCCGAAAGATACTTAAGCGCCAAAGGATTACACTAAGCCCATGCAGCTATTTTTTGCGGATGAAGTCTTAAACTAAATAGGGTAGTTTCCAATGGAAACACCCTTTATTAAACAATTCACATGTTTAACATCCACCTGGAACAGTTAATTTTTCATGGGTATCATGGCATTCATGAAGAAGAAACCATAATTGGCAACAATTTTGAGGTATCGGTTACCGTTAACTTTATTGCAACAGGTACGATAACGTCTCTTGCCGATACGGTAAACTATGTGGAGTTGCACCGTATTATCAAAGATGTTTTTCATAACCCGGTTCGCATACTGGAAACCCTAGCGCTGGAAATTTGCGACAGGTTACACCAGTATGACGGCAGGATAAAAAAAGTGGATATTAGGATCAATAAGCTCAACCCACCCATTCAAAATTTTACCGGTACGGTTGGGGTAAGTTTATCCAGGGAATACGAGGTTATTTTTTAATTGTATAATATGCCTCTATGAAGCAAAGGTTGGTTTTTATGGCGCTTATCCTTAACCTGCAAATGCTGTATGGGCAGGATGCCGCTGCACTTATTAAAGAAGGCGAGCAATGGGAAGTAGGGCAGAATGAGAAAAATGCAATGGAAAAGTTTAAACAAGCCATTGCACTGGAACCCACCAATGTTTATGTGCTTTGTAAAATTAGCGAACTATACAGCCGAATCGGCAACCGGGAAACCAGTAAATCCGACAGGGACAGTTATTACAACAATGCCGTAAATTATGCTAAAAAAGCTTTAGCCATTGCCCCGTCCAATGATGAAGCCAATGTATCTATGGCCATTGCTTATGGGCGTATTGCTTTAACCAAAAGCGGTAAGGATAAAGTAAGCCTGGTAAAGGAAATTAAACATTATGCCGATGTAGCCCTTGTAGCCAATAAGCAAAATTTTAAAGCCTGGCATATTTTGGGCAAATGGCATTATGAGGTGAGTAACCTCAACCTTGTGGAAAAAACAGCCGTAAAATTATTTTATGGCGGCCTGCCCGAAGCTTCATTTAAAAAATCAATAACCTGCTACGAAGTGGCTAAAAAGTTAAAACCGGGTTTTGTTTTAAATTATCTTGAACTGGCAAAAGCCTATTATAAAAATAATGAAACGGAAAAAGCAATTTTGCAATTGCATACTTTACTGGCCTTGCCCAATACTACCCAGGATGATGCCCGAATTAAAAACGAAGCAAATCAATTCCTAAAAAAATGGCGTTAAATTTTTAATGGGTTTCCACGCTTCGCTTCTTTCACCAAAAAAATTGGCTAACTTAGGCCTCTTTAATTTCATACAATGAAACTCCTAAACGTTTTACTCTTATTCGTTATCTCTGCAACCCTTAATGCACAAACCCAAAAGCCTGGAACAAAATACGATCCATACAAATTATTTTCACCTCTGTTTTACCCTTATCCCGAAACGGCCACCCGTAGTGCAGACGGCTCTCCCAATGCCGCATACTGGCAAAACCAGGCGGATTATAATATTCATGTTTCCCTAAATGAGCAAACGCACATCATTGGCGGTTATGTGGAGATCACCTATAAAAACAACAGTCCGCATGAACTGCCTTTTTTATGGTTACAACTCGATCAAAATCTTTTTGCTCAAAACAGTCGTGGACAGGCAAGGATGCCGGTAGGGGGCTACAGCAGGTACGGTAATGCCGAAAATAATTTTGATGGGGGATATAAAATAACCGCAGTGAAATTAGTAACACAAAATAAAAATGCCGAGTATATCATTTCAGATACCCGGATGCAGGTACGCTTACCGGAGCCCATGAAACCCAAAGGGGATGAGATTAAATTAAAAATTGATTTTTCATTTATGCTGCCTGAATATGGCGCCGACCGTTGTGGAATATTGAATACAAAAGACGGTGCTATTTTTTCGGTTGCACAATTTTATCCCCGCTTATGTGTATATGATGATGTGCAGGGCTGGAATACCGACCCTTACCTTGGCCCCAGTGAATTTTATTGTGAATATGGCAATTTTGACTTGAGTATTACGGCTCCGGCAAATCATATAGTGGTGGCTAGTGGTGAGTTGCAAAATGCAAAAGAAGTGCTGCCAGCCGCCCTGTATCAAAAATACCTGGAAGCCAGGCAAAGCAACAAAACAGTGATTATTCGCTCCACTGATGACGTAGAAGCTGCCACAGCCAAAAATACAACGGCAACTTTAACCTGGAAATTTAAGTTGCATAATGCACGGGATGTAGCTTTTGCCAGTTCAAAAGCCTTTATTTGGGATGGCGCCCAAATGAATTTACCCTCAGGTAAAAAAGCCTTTGCACAAAGCGTATATCCCAAGCAAAGTATTGGAAATAGCGGTTGGGAGCGGAGTACAGAGTTTACCAAAGGCAGTATTGAAAATTACAGCAAACGCTGGTTTGAATATCCTTATGCCACGGCCGTAAATGTGGCCAGCAATGTGGGTGGTATGGAATATCCCGGGATTGTTTTTTGCGGAGCAATGGCAAAAGGAAGCGGTTTATTTGGCGTTACCGATCATGAATTTGGACATACCTGGTTTCCCATGATTGTGGGCAGCAACGAACGTAAATATGGATGGATGGATGAAGGGTTTAATACTTTTATTAATGGCATTGCCACAAAAGATTTTAACCAGGGAGAATTTTATGAGAAACAAAGCAATACCGATCATAATTTTATGTTTGGCCCACTTTCAGAAAAAATTATGCTTACGCCTGATGCCATGCAGGAAGGTAGCATTGGCAGTTCACTTTATTTTAAACCCGGTTATGGATTGGCGTTGTTAAGAAATTATATTTTAGACTCCAACCGCTTTGATTATGCGTTTAAAACATACATTAAAAACTGGGCTTTTAAGCATCCCACACCCTGGGATTTTTTCCGCACTATGGACAATGCAGCCGGTGAATCGCTTAGCTGGTTTTGGAAAGGCTGGTTTTTAGAAAATTACGCCCTCGACCAGGCCATTGACGATGTAAGTTATATTGACAATATGCCCCGGAAAGGCGCTGTAGTTACGCTGCATAATTTGGATAGAATGGCCATGCCGGTGTTTTTGACTTATGAAACCGTTTCCGGCAGAAAAAAAACAAAAAAACTACCCGTTGAAATATGGAATAACACGGCAGTATTTAAGGTAAAATTAGATACCGATGAGGAATTAAAATCGGTAAGTATTGACCCCGACAAATTTTTTCCGGATATAAATTACAGTAATAATACCTGGAAGAAAAATTAACCGGAATATAATTGCAAAAAGAAAGATGAATTACAACCGGGCTAAATAACCACCCGGCAATTAGTTCATCATAAGCACATTTACACTGCGCTGTAAAATATTAAATGCAATTTCTGCCATCAGGTTTTCTTTATCTAATGTGGGGTTAACTTCGGTAATTTCAAAACAGCATACTTTACGGTTTTGCATAAATTTACTAATGAGGTCTTCGGCTTCCCGTTCCTTAAGCCCATTGCTCACCGGTGTTCCCGTGCCTTTGGAGATGGAAGAGTCCAGGCTGTCCACATCAAAGCTTACATAAATATCCGTACAATCGCTTAAATACCGCAACACTTTTCGGCTTACGTTTTCGGCACCAATTCTTCTCAATTCGCCGGTTGTAATCACCTTCATACCGTATTTTTCAATCAGTGATTTTTCTTCTC
>JAFDZZ010000034.1 GCA_018266715.1 Bacteroidota bacterium | reverse complement strand
GATCCAAAGTTAAATTTACGCAACTTTTAGCTGTAATTGCCGGCGTAAATCATAATACGGCGCTATAATATTCATTCGTATTACCCCTATATTAAAACCTGCAGAAAGCGTGTAAATTTAAAAAGCTTCCTTAATTATATATTCATTTTTTATGCCCAATGAAGTAAGCTGTTTTTCCATTGCGGCCATCATTGGCGGAGGGCCACAGAGATAATAAAAAGAATTTTCCCCGGAATGTTTTTGTATCAGCCCGGCCGATATAAAACCATTTTCAAAGCCATCTATTTTTTCATCGGAAAGGATATTGATAAAATTTTTGCCCAGTATTGAAAAAAGTTTTTCTTTATTAATGATGTCTGCACGGGTTTTGTTTGCAAACAGGAGTTTGTTGTTGCCAATTTTCTTTTCCTTTTCCAATTGTTTTAAAATGGCTATGAATGGCGTTACGCCTGCGCCGCCTGCAATAAAAACCCCTTCTCCTTTATAAGCAATATCACCAAAAACATCGCCTATCAGTAATTCATCCCCTACTTTAAGTGATAATAATTGATTGGTAACCCCATTATGGGAAGGATAAGTTTTTATAATAAATTCTATTTGGTCATCTGTGGGCAGGGAGGTAAAGGTAAAAGGCCTTAATTCTTTTTCCCAGCCGGCTTTGTTTATGGAAACATCTACGGCCTGGCCGGTATGGTATTGAAGCCCCTCCGGTTTTTGGGCTACAATATGCAATACATCATGTGTTATTTTTTCTATGGATTTTATTTTTACTGCAGTTGCCATAATAATTATTTTTTGTTGTACACATAAGTTAAAAATTCCTGCTGGGTTGCGTTATTTTCAAAATGGCCGGAGTAGCTGGCGGTAACCGTTTGGCTATTGGTATCTTTAATTCCCCTTGAAGCTACGCATAAATGATCGGCTTCAATTAGCACGGCTACATCATCATGCTGTAATATGCCTTTTAGGGCATCTGAAATTTGAATGGTTAGGCGCTCCTGCACCTGCGGCCTTTTGGCATAATATTGTACCAGCCGGTTAATTTTTGATAAGCCAATTACCTGCTTGTGTGGAATATAGGCTACATGGGCTTTTCCTATGATAGGTACAAAATGATGCTCGCAGGAGGAAAATAGAGTAATGTCTTTTTCTACCAGCATTTTTTTATAACCGTATTTGTTTTCAAAGAGGCTTATTTGCGGTTTATTATCGGGGTTAAGGCCGCTGAATAATTCTTTTACATACAGTTTAGCCACACGGTTTGGGGTGCCTTTAAGGCTGTCATCATTAAGGTCGAGGCCAAGTGTTTGCATTATTTTTTCAAAGTGGCCGGCAATGATTGATATTTTTTCGTTATCGGTTAAATCATGCAAATTTTTGATCAGTTGGGTTTCTGTAATTTTTTTTATCCTGTCAAGATTTACAATTGCTTCCATTTTTCTATTTTTTATATGGTATTGATTTGTTGCATAACATTCATTACTATAGCATCACAATACACAAGGTTAAACTCGTAAAGTTCCACATCGGAGTAGGCAAGTTCAATTTTGTTGCGCAGCATGGTTTTTGCCCTGTTGAGCCTCACTTTCACATTGGTTTCGGTTATGCCCAGTAAATCTGCTGTTTCGGCGGTGCTCAAGCCATTTATTTCTCTTAATGAAAATACCATACGGTAGTCTTGTGGTAAAGATGCCAGGGCCTTTTCAATAATATGCCCAAGTTCCCGGTTTTGAATTTTATTTACGGTATTATTTTGCGAATTGTTAAACATGGGCTTTGCATTTTCATTAAAATCGGTTACTAATTCATTTTTAAAACTGGATTTTTCTTTTTTTCGGTAACAGTTATTGAGCATAATGCGAATGAGCCAGGTTTTAAAGTTAGCACGGCCTTCAAACTGTTGCAGGTTTTTATAGGCATCTATAAAAGTATCCTGCATGAGATCCTGTGTATCCTGGTGGTTGTAATTGTAAGATCGTCCAATTTTATAAAGCGTTGGGTTGAACCTCCTAACTATGAGTTCATAAAGTGCCTTTTCACCGCTTATAACCCGGCTTATTATTTCTGCTTCTGTTATACTGTTTTGTAAAATCATAGTTAAACTGCTATTTTAGATAATTTAGCCATGGAAAAGGCAGCAATTGCCATTACGAAGTCCCGTACGGCTACATCCAAATATTCCAATTTGAGCAATAAGGAAAAGCCTATTATAGTTAACCATGCTGCAACTATATAGCCACCAAGTTCGGGCTTTTTCCATACAATTATGCCTGCCATTATTTCAATTACTCCCACTATCATCATAAATGTGGCAGTTGAGAAGGGCAAAATATTTGCAATTGATGGATTTATATATTGTTCCCAGTTTGCAAGGATGTTTGTGAATTTATCTGCCCCGGCTACTATTGGCACTATTATAAATGTATAGTTTAGTAATCGGTAAGGTAATTGAACCATTGAGTTTAAATTTTTTTCCATATTTCTTTATTCATTGGAGTGGTTGAAGTAAAAAAAGGTTACAAACTTTGTAACCTTTTAATTTTTTTATTTTGATTCCGGTTTTTTCAGCAGTAGATAACTTTTCTTGAATGATATATATAATATTTTTTTGGCAACTGCATTTTGTGTCAACCTATGTTTAAAATTTATCCGGGAATTGTTTGGCAATTCCTTCGGCAAGTATATCGGCTAGCATCATCATGTGGTCATAAGCATGCTGGAAGTTCATAATGGACTGGTCATAATTTTCCTGTAATAAATCAACGGCATAAGTAGTGGTGGAACTAATGTGTTCCTGCATCATCGGCTCTGTAGCAGATGTCGGCCAGTTTTGCGGGTTGGCAGCGGAGAGAAAATCAGCTATATCTTTAGCATTGGCATTCCAGTTTGCCAAAGCAGCATCAAGCGCAGTTTGATCTCCGTTTTGAGCGGCTGTTAATACAGGAACTGCCAATTGAATATGTGTGGTAAGCAATGCCGCAAGTGTATCGCCTGCTGCCTGTCCATAATACGGTTTTATGGCATTTCCAATATCTTGTTGATTTTGAAGCAAGCGGTTAAGATTGGCATTTAATTGATTGGGTGCATGATAAAATGCATCCACTGTTGCGTATGTCCAGTTCATGTGGTCGGACCATAAGGTACGCATATCCGTTTTTAAGGTTATATACTTTTGGTTTTGCAAGGGAGACAATGGTTCATCTTTGTTGCAACTTTGTAAAGCCATTGTGGAAATTAACATCATTGCCAGCATTATATATTTATGCGGATGCAGTACAAGTAGTATTCTCTTTTTCATTATAATCAATTTTGATGATGAATAATAAAATAGAGAATGAGATAAGGAGAAAGGTTACAAAAAGTTTATTTTTTTTAAGCTGTTGGTTCCTTAAAAAAATATTTTAACCCCATATAACTTCTTTAACCGAAGGGTTTTCTTTAAGTTGTTGTAAAACAGGCTGTAAGATTTTTGCCTCGGTTTTTTCAATTTCTAATATAAAAATGAGTTCATTATTTTCTCTCCTGATGCTAAAATTTTGTATGGAAATGTCTTTAACGTCAAGCAATGTTTTGAATAAATCATTAGTCGCCGGTGATTGGCTTGCCGTTATTTGCAAGGTTTTTTGGTTGGACTTTTTGAAATAAAGCCTTTCGAGGGGCTTTAATGCCCATAGAATTACTAAGGCAATAAACGTTGTAATGGCAGCGGCAAAATACATTCCGCCGCCCGTAGCCAGCCCTATTGCAGCAACTGTCCATAAGCCGGAAGCGGTAGTTAAGCCCTTTATAGTACCCTGCTTTAACAGTAAAATTGCCCCTGCGCCAATAAACCCAATGCCACTTATTACCTGGGCAGCAATACGGGAAGGGTCAAGTACAATATGATTGCCGCCAATAATATCTGAAAATCCAAATGCCGAAACAATCATCACAAGGCAGGAGCCAACACATACCATCATGTGTGTTCTTAACCCTGCGGCCCAATGCCTTCGTTCTCTTTCTAAACCAATGAGCGCCCCAAATAAAAATGCCAGCGATAATCGTAAAACTATTTCAGCCCAACTTATCATAATATATACCTGTATGTTTTTTGCCGGTTAACAGAAGTGTATGCTCTTTAAAGTTACGCAATAAGCTGATTAACGGGCCCATTGTTTTATGTTGTTATATGTCAATTAATTAATTGTAATTTTTTTACGGGGATTGAACTCATCGGGGTATAAGGTAAAACTTGTATGTAAAAAAGTGTTGAAAATCAACCTGTTCATTTTTTGACCCACTCATTATTATGATGATAAACAGGAGCAAACATGATGGAGGTTATTTATTGCGGCCCCTATTAAAGGATATATTTGTCTTTAACTGTCGAATTTGGGAATTTTTTGATGAATTCAATTGCCATTAGAATGTAAATAAGACAAGAGCGGGGAAATAACCTTTATTAAACTGGTAAATACAAAGTTGTATGAAAATAACCCTTCACTACGTTTTGGTAACATTAATAATGCATGTTTTTACTTTCTCCAATACGCTTGCACAGGATAGTGACAGCGCCACATTTAAAAGTGTTTGTGCTGCCTGCCATACTATTGGCGGAGGTAAATTGATAGGCCCCGACCTTGTTAATGTTCAGGACCGCCATACGGAAGAATGGATTGTTAAATTCGTAAAATCCTCACAATCAGTTATAAAAGCGGGAGATAAATATGCCGATTCGATCTATAAAGCATATAACCAGGTACTCATGCCTGACCATCCCAACTTAACCGATGCGCAGGTAAAAGGGCTGATTGCTTTTATTAAAACACAAAGTGCATTACCTCCTACAACCATTGCCAAAACAGAGTTACCACAGGGTAATAGTAACAGGGGAAGGGAGTTGTTTGTGGGTAATATACGCTTTATGAACAATGGAGCAGCCTGCAACTCTTGTCATAATGTAAATATAAAGGGCTATATGAGTGGAGGGGCATTAGCTAAAGATCTTACTCATGCGGTATCCCGTTTATCGGCCGAGGGTGTTTCGGGTGTGATATCAGGACTTCCCTTTCCACAAATGAAAGAAAGCTATGCGGCTCACCCGGTTACCGAACAGGAAACAGCCGACTTAACCGCATTTTTGGTTAAGGTAGATAAAGAAACGCCACTTACGGCTACCAGCAAGGTGGGTAGTTATTTACTTATTGGAGGTATTACGGGGCTGGTTATTCTTCTTATACTGTATTCTTTCTTTTGGATTAAGCGAAAAAAACGACCGGTAAATTTCCCGGTATTTAAACGCCAGATAAAATCAGATTAAAAATAAGACCATTGCTAATTAAAAAAATAATTTGTTCATCATTAATTAATATACCATGAGTTGGATCAAAGATATTATTTCGCCACAAACCCGTAAGTGGGAAGAGTTTTATCGCAACCGCTTTCAACACGATCGTATTGTTCGCAGTACTCATGGAGTAAATTGTACCGGTGGCTGTTCCTGGGCTGTTCATGTTAAAGAAGGCATCGTAGTGTTTGAAACCCAGCAGTTGGATTACCCGTTAATTGACGATACCATTCCGCCTTATGAACCCCGGGGTTGCCAAAGAGGTATTTCCTATTCCTGGTATTTATACAGCCCGCTTCGTATAAAATATCCTTTAATTCGGGGAACCTTATTGGATGCTTATAAGGAAGAAAAACAAAAAGCCGGTGGCAATCCCCTTGTAGCCTGGGAAAACCTGCAACAAAACAAAGAGAAAAGAAAAAAATATCAAAACTCCAGGGGAAAGGGTGGTTTCAGGCGTACATCCTGGCAGGAGGTGTTGGAAATAATGGCTGCGGCAAATATTTATACCGCAAAAAAATATGGGCCCGACAGGGTTATAGGATTTTCTCCCATACCCGCCATGTCTATGCTCAGTTATGCATCCGGCGCCCGGTTTTTGCAGCTTTTTGGCGGCGTAAATCTAAGTTTTTACGACTGGTATTGTGATTTACCCCCGGCATTTCCCGAACTATGGGGCGAGCAAACCGATGTATGTGAAAGCGCAGATTGGTATAATGCCAAAATGATAGCCGATATGGGTACCAATCTCAACATGACCCGTACACCCGATTGCCACTTTTTTGCTGAGTCTCGCCATAACGGTACAAAAGCCGTTGTTTTTTCGCCGGATTTTAGCCAGTTGTGTAAATATGCCGATCAATGGATACCGCTACATGCCGGAAGCGATGGCGCTTTTTGGATGGCCGTAACCCATGTTATACTAAAAGAATACCATTACGACAAACAAACAACTTATTTTATTGATTATGTAAAAAGATATACGGACAGCCCCATGCTGGTACATTTAGACAAAACCAACGAAGGCTACACCGCAGGAAGAATGGTAAGAGCCAATGAAATAGCAAAATGGGAATCTATTGAAAACGGCGACTGGAAATTTTTATCCATTGATGAAAAAACAAATGAACTGGTAGTTCCCAAAGGTACCATGGGCTACCGCTGGGATAAAAACGGCGGTAAATGGAACATGAAATATGAATGTGGCGAAACCGATAAAAGTTTTGATCCTGTACTAACTCTTTTAAACAAAAAAGACGAAGTGCTCCAGGTTGAGTTTACGGAGTTTGGGCTTTCAAAAAAAGCCCTGCGTGGGGTTCCGGTTAAATGGTTAGATACCAGGGCAGGAAAAATTCCGGTTACCACCATTTATGACTTAATGATGGCCCAATATGGAGTGGACCGGGGCTTGGGAGGTCAGTATCCAAAAGATTATACCGATCCTGATGCGGCTTACACCCCGGCCTGGCAGGAAATTTTTACCGGCATTGATTCAAAAACACTTTTACAATTTGCCCGTGAGTGGGCCGATACCGCCCATACAACCGAAGGTAAATGTATGATATTGGTGGGTGCAGGCGTAAACCACTGGTATCACCAAAACCTTACCTACCGTGCCGGTGCAATGGCGCTCATGGTTTGCGGATGTGTAGGTAAAAATGGCGGCGGACTAAACCACTATGTAGGCCAGGAAAAACTGGCTCCGGTGGACTCCTGGGGCTCGGTAGCATTTGCCAAAGACTGGGTTCCCGTGAGCCGGTTGCAACAAGCGCCGCTTTGGCATTATATCAATACCTGTCAATACCGGTATGATGGGCACCATTCCAATTATAATACCCTGCATAAAAATAAATGGACCGATAAGCATGTGGCCGATACCATTTTTACTTCGGTGCGGAACGGTTGGATGCCTTTTTATCCGCAGTTTAACGAAAATTCATTGGAGCTTTCAAAACAAGCCATGGCACAGGGCGCAAAAAATGATGAGGATATTAAAGCCTACGTTTTGGAAAAACTTAAATCAAAACAATTGAAGTATTCCGTTAGCGAGCCTGAGGAAGAAGTGAATTATCCCAGGGTATGGTACATCTGGAGGGGCAATGCTATTGTGGGCAGTATGAAAGGCCATGAGTATGCGCTAAAACATTACCTCGGTACACACAGCAATGTAATTGCAAAAGATGTGGATGAAAAACCCGAAGAAGTGAAATGGCATGATATAGCTCCCGTGGGTAAAATGGATTTGGTGGTTGACCTGAATTTCCGCATGGATTCTTCGGCCCTTTATTCCGATATCGTTCTGCCGGCAGCATCCTGGTACGAAAAAGCCGATTTAAACAGTACGGATTTACATTCCTTCATTCATCCGCTCGGGCAGGCTGTTGCACCGGTGTGGGAATCAAAAACCGATTGGGATATTTTTAAACATCTTGCCAAGGCAACCAGTGAATTAGCCAAACAATATTTTAATGAAGTGCAGAAAGATGTGGTGGCTACACCCCTATCACATGATAGCGCTGATGAAATTACTCAACCCACCATTAAAGATTGGTACCTGGGCGAATGTGAAGCCGTACCGGGAAAATCCATGCATAAAATAAGTGTGGTGGAAAGAGATTATACGGAACTGTATGAAAAGTTCATCACCCTGGGAGAAGGCATCCGGGAAAAAGGATTAAGTGCACATGGCAACCATTACCAGTGTAAAGAAGAGTATGATGAAATGTGTAACTCACAGCATTTTCACCAGCGAAAATTTAAAGATAAAAAACTGCCCTCCATCCAGGAAGACGAATGGGCAGCCAATGCCGTTTTACACCTGTCATCCCTTACCAATGGCAAGCTCACCAAAAAAGCCTACGAGTACATGGAAAAGAAAACAGGTTTACAACTTGTAGATCTTTCCGATGATTATTTAGGCGTACGAATACGGTATGCCGATTTGCTGGCAAAGCCGCACCGTTATAACACTTCACCGGTTTGGTCGGGCCTAATGAATGGCGGAAGGGCGTATTCGGCATACACCTATAATGTAGAAAGGCTGGTTCCCTGGAGAACGCTTACCGGCCGGCAACATTTTTATTTAGACCAGGAAATGTACATTGCCTATGGCGAACACCTGCCTACATTTAAACCGGCGCCAAGCCCCGAAGTATATGGCGATTTAAGAGAAACCTGGAAGAATGGCAAAGCCAAAGCGCTAAACTATCTCACTCCGCATGGCAAATGGCATATTCACTCAACGTACATGGAAAATTTAAGAATGCTTACTCTTTCAAGAGGTATTGAGCCCTGCTGGCTGAGTGAAGTGGATGCGGCTGAATTGGGTATTAAAGACAATGATTGGGTGGAAGTGCATAACGACCATGGCGTATATGTAACCCGTGCATGTGTAAGCTCCAGGATTCCGCCGGGGGTATGCATTGTGTATCATGTGCCGGAAAGAACCGTGGGTATTCCAAAATCTCAATTAAGAGGAAACCGAAGAGGAGGAGGGCATAACAGTGTTACCCGAATTCATCTAAAGCCTAATTATCTTAATGGAGGTTATGGCCAGTTTTCTTACCATTTTAATTATTGGGGGCCGGTAGCGCCGCAAAGAGATACGCATGTTATAGTTAAAAAGATGGAAAAGCTGGTTTGGTAATTCATAATGATTAATAGTTAATGTTGATTCATAATTCATAATTCATAATTCATAATTCAGAAGTCATGGACGTTCGATCACAAATTGCAATGGTTTTTCATTTAGATAAATGTATTGGATGCCATACCTGCTCTATTGCCTGTAAAAATATTTGGACCGACAGGAAAGGCGCCGAGTATATGTGGTGGAATAATGTGGAAACCAAACCCGGAACCGGTTATCCCACAAAATGGGAAGACCAGGGAATTTATAAAGGCGGCTGGGAAAAAAAATGGGATGGAGGAATAGACCTGAAAGGGGCCGGTAAAAGACGTGGCCTTACCAATATTTTTTATAATCCCAACCTTCCGGTAATTGATGATTATTATGAACCCTTTACCTATAAATATTTAGACCTCATTGAATCACCGGAGGGTGAAGATCAACCAACGGCAAGGCCGGTTTCTTTAATAACCGGCGAGCCTATTGATATTAAAATGGGCCCCAACTGGGATGATGACCTGAGCGGCACACCCGATTATGCCCGAAACGATCCCAACTTCTCCAACATTTCACAAGAAGAACAGGAAGTGATGTTTCAACTGGAAAAGATGGCCTTGTTTTATCTTCCCAGGATTTGTAATCATTGCCTCAACCCGGCCTGTGTGGCATCCTGCCCTTCGGGTGCCATTTATAAACGGGGAGAAGATGGGGTGGTACTCATCAACCAGGAAGTGTGCCGTGCCTGGAGAATGTGTGTAACAGCCTGCCCTTATAAAAAATCGTATTACAACTGGCATACCGGCAAATCAGAAAAATGCATTCTCTGCTACCCCCGTATTGAAGCCGGTTTGGCTCCTGCCTGCATGCACTCCTGCGTAGGCAGAATCAGGTATTTGGGAGTATTGCTGTATGATGCATCCCGTATAGAAGATGCCGCTTGTGCGGATGACAATAATTTAATCAACAGTCAACTGGATATTATATTAGACCCGTTTGATGAAGAAGTAATCAAAGCCGCTCGTAAAAACGGTGTTGCCGATTCTACCCTTCATGCCGCACAAAACTCACCCATCTACAAATTTGTAAAAGAGTGGAAACTGGCCTTGCCTTTGCATCCGGAGTTTAGAACATTACCCATGCTTTTTTATGTGCCACCCTTGTTGCCGGTAATGGCTACCGTAAAGAAAACCGACCAAAGCGAGCAAATGGACAAAATGCATCCCATTGCCAAAAAATGGGAAGATAATTGGTTGTATGATACCAGTACCGAAGAACTATGGGGAACATTAGATCAAATCCGTTTTCCATTAAAATACATCGCTAATTTATTCAGCGCCGGGGATGAGGAACTCATTAAAGAAAAATGGAAAAAATTAATGGCGGTTCGTATTCATAGAAGAAAGGTAACGGTTGGCGATATTAGCGATGAAAAAGTGGCCACAACGCTTAGAGATGCAGGTATCACAGCCGAAGAAGCAGATGCCATTTACGCATTAACCTCTTTGCCAAAATTTGAAGAACGTTTTGTTATACCCGCCGCTCATAGAGAGCAGGCCATTGAAATGATGGATTTTACCGGGGATACTAAAGGAGATGCCGGTTTTGGTTTTAAAAAGCCGGTTCAAAGAGGTATTTAAATCCCTACTTAAGAAAAAAAACTCAGCAATGGAAAATACACAATCTACCGGCATCATCAACCCAAGGGCTAAGGCCCGTAAGTTAGCAAATTACGGGTTGCTTGCCGGTTTGTTTGCCTACCCTCAAAATGAATCCTATAAAAATTCAGTAACCCAAACCTATGAATATTTAGAAAACGGTTTCCCCGAAGCGGCAATTACCCTCCAACCTTTTGTGGAGTTTGTTTCCTCCGCTTCAATTAAAGATATTCAGGAGCTTTACCTGAGAACTTTTGATGTACAGTCTATAACAACCCTGGATATTGGCTTTGTGTTATTCGGTGAAGATTATAAACGTGGAAAACTGCTGGTGCATCTTAACGAAGAGCATAAAAAAGCCGGTAACCTTTGTGAAACTGAACTCGCCGATCACCTGCCTAATTTACTTCGGCTGCTTCCCAAAATTCAGGAAGATGAAATACAAACCGAAATTGCTGAATTGCTGCTTTTGCCTGCCGTAGAAAAAATGGTGAGTGAGTTTTTGCCGGGTAAGTTAGAAAAAAAAGATAGCGTATATAAAAAGCACCAGAAAGTATTTCTGGATTATTCTCAAAATTACAGAACCATATTCCAATATAGCCTTATGGCTTTATTTATGGTGATGCAAAGAGATTTTGATTATAATCAACAGCCGGCTCAGCCTGACACCCGGGATCCCGGCAACCCGGCATCGGGCAACCACCCTACCGAAGTGAAAGATTTTAGTCAGAATATTGAAACCGAAATGCTCACGGAAAAATAATGAAAGTTGATTTATATACATTTAAAATAAACGGCTATGAGTTATATAGATAATTTTATACTGATTGTACTTCCCTATTTGGCCCTGGCAACTTTTTTAATTGGCTCTATTTACAGGTACCGCAGCAGGAAATTCCAGGTGTCCTCCCTATCCTCTCAATTCCTGGAAGGCAGAAAATTATTCTATGGCTCTGTTCCCTTTCACTGGGGCGTGCTATTTATTTTTTTGGGACACCTGGTTGCATTTTTGGTTCCCAAAGGGGTGCTGGCCTGGAACAGCCAGCCGGCCCGGCTCCTGATATTGGAAATCACTGCCTTTATTTTCGGTATCAGCATGCTT
>JAFDZZ010000033.1 GCA_018266715.1 Bacteroidota bacterium | reverse complement strand
AATCATATTGGCCATTACCTTTTGGCTTTTGGCTAAAGATTTTACGGCTTTTTGTGTGGATTGAATGGTGGTTTCTTCCAGGTAATTACCCATTAAAACCAGGGTAATGATGGATGCCGTGGTTTCAAAGAATAAATAATCGTGGCCCAGGTTTAGGATTGCCCCGGTAAGGCTGTACACAAATGATGCAATGGCGCCTATAGTGATCAGTACATCCATATTGGGTACGCCAACGGTTACACTTTTATATGCGCTTTTACCAAATGCCCACATACCCACAATAAAAACCGGCAGGCAAAGTGCCAACTGTATCCAGGGATTCATGAGCCAGTGAATATGCCACCACTTATCCAGCATGTGCAGCATAAGCACCAGGGTAAACGGCAGGCAAAAAAGGAATTTCTTTTTGCTGCTGCCTAAAAATGAAGCGACGTTACTTTCATGGGCATGATGATGGCCATGGTGGCTGGCAGCTTTTTCATCATCTTCCGAAACTACTTTATAACCCAGCGATTTTATTCCTGTTTTTAGTTTGGGCAGTACATCGGTTTCATTACTGGTAAAACTTACCGCCCCGCTAATAGGGTTTACTTTTACATCCTGCATCCCTTCATTTTTAAGGTATTTGGTTACACTTAAAGCGCAGTTACTACAGGTCATTCCGTCAACTTTCCAGTCTATTTTTTCCATAGTGCAAAATTACCATTTCGCTATGCTAATTAATTTCTAAAACAGGTATTTATCTTTGCATCATGGATGTAATTTTTGAGTTGGAAACCCTTAATGATGCCGTACAACAATTTATGCATACTACCCAAAAGCATAAAGTATTTGCTTTTCATGGAGAAATGGGCGTGGGCAAAACCACATTTATACAGGCGGTATGCCATGCAAAGGGCGTAACCGGCACTATGGGCAGCCCCACGTTTTCTATCATTAACGAATATAAAACCCTGCAGGGCGAAATTATTTTTCATATTGATTTATACCGGCTGCAAAACGGGCAGGAGGCGGTGAATGCCGGTGTGGAAGATTGCCTTTACAGCGGAAATACCTGCTTTGTGGAATGGCCCGAAAGGGCAGCAGGTATTTTTCCAGGAGACACGGTGCATTGTTATCTCCATACGGAAGAAAATAATCGCAGAAAGCTCAAAATAAATTTGTAATTTGTAGGTCTCAACAAACGTATTCATGCTTTAACCCACTTGCCTTTGGCCATAGAATGTTTAAACATTCCGGCTTTAAGGAAGGCATACTATAGAATTTACTATGGCCACTTCAAAACCATTTGTATCCCCTTCGCTCACTTACGAAACCATGGAAGAGATGCTGGATGTAAAACCCAGGCAGGAGCAACTGTTCATTGGCATACCCCGGGAAGATTCGTTTAATGAAAACCGCATTGCCCTTTCGCCGGAAGCGGTAGGAGTAATTGTGGCCAATGGCCATGATGTAGTGATGGAAACAAAGGCTGGAGAAGGCGCCAATTATAGCGATAAGGATTATAGTGATGCAGGGGCAAAAATTGTTTATGATAAAAAAGAAGTGTATAAAGCCGATGTGATTGTAAAAAGCGCACCGGTAAGCGATGAAGAATGTGAATTGCTGAAGCAAAATCAATATATCATTTCGCCCATACATGTGTCGGTAATGAAAAAAAGCATCATTGAAAAAATGATGAATAAAAAAATTACGGCATTGAGTTTTGAAAATTTAAAAGACGGTAGCGGGCACAACCCCATTGTGCGCAGTATGAGTGAAATTGCCGGTAGCGCCGTAATCTTAATTGCCGGGCAATACCTGAGCAATGCCAATAATGGCAAGGGGGTGTTGCTGGGCGGTATCAGCGGCATTCCGCCAACTAAAGTTATTATTATTGGCGCTGGTATTGTGGGGGAATATGCCGCAAGAACAGCATTAGCCATGGGGGCAAGCGTAAAAGTTTTTGACAATAGTATTTACCGCCTAAAGCGTATGCAAAACAATATTGGCGTAAGGCTTTGGACGAGTGTGATTGAACCCAAAATACTGGCCAAGCAATTAAAAACCTGCGATGTTGCGGTAGGCGCTTTAAGTGCGGATGGCGGGCAAACACCCATGGTGGTAACAGAAGAAATGGTAAGTGATATGCGGCCCGGCAGCGTAATTGTGGATGTAAGTATTGACCATGGCGGATGTTTTGAAACCAGTATGGTTACCACGCATAAAAAACCGGTTTTTAAAAAGTATGATGTCATTCATTATTGCGTACCCAATATTCCCAGCGGTTTTGCCCGTACAGCTTCGCAGGCCATTAGCAATGTTCTAATGAGCTTATTGCTGGAAACCGCAGATGCAGGCGGGGTGGATAACCTGATTTGGCATCAACTCAATATACGCACCGGTATCTACATGTTTAAAGGCGCCTTAACCAATTTTTACCTCAGTGAAAAGTTTGATATTAAATATACCGACCTTAATTTATTAATTGCCAGCAGGAGATAATTTTTTTTCATTATGCAATCAAAAGCAACAACGGTAGAGCAGTATATACAAGAACTGCCTGCCGACCGGAAGAAAATAATCCAAAACCTTAGAAAAGAAATTAACCGCAATATTCCCAAAGGGTTTAAAGAAGAGATGAGCTATGGTTTTATTGGCTGGGTTATTCCGCATAGTCTTTATCCGCAGGGTTATCATTGCAATCCCAAACTGCCCTTGCCATTTGTAAATATTGCATCACAAAAAAATTTTATTGCATTGTATCACATGGGTATTTATGCCGACCCCAAACTTATGGATTGGTTTACCGAAGCCTATACCAGGCAATTTTCTAAAAAACCCGATATGGGTAAAAGCTGCATTCGATTTAAAAAGGAAGAAGAAATACCTTATAAACTTATTGGCGAGTTAATGAAAAAAATTACGCCAAAGGGCTGGATTGAAACTTACGAAAAACAATATAAAAAAGTCTAAGTACTAAGTACTCAGTACTTAGTACTTAGACCGGCCCCAGCTTCTTTGTAGTCTTCCATTTTTAATACATTGTTACAAAACTCGTACTCGTTTTTATCGTTACTGCTGATGATTACTATTCTGCCGGCGCTATTTTTTTTAATAAGTTGGTGATACAGTGCAATTCCATTTGCATCCAGGTTGCTGGTAGGCTCATCGAGCAATAAAGCAGGTGTATGGCTAAAAAAGGCAATGCCCAATTTTAAACGTTGTTTCATTCCGCTGCTATAATACCGGATTTGTTTTTGGGCCGATGCTGATAAATCTACGGTATGCAGTATTTCATCGGCAGGGAGCGTAAGCGCTACAAATGATTGGTGGAATTGTAGCAATTCCAGGGCTGTCATTTCCTCTATCAATTCTAAATAAGGAGCAGCAATGGAAAATTGGCTATGTATTTCTTCTTCGGGTATTTGCTTTTCAGCCCGGGTATAAATGGCTTCACCTTCACTCTTCAGTATAGCTCCGCTGATGATTTGTAAAAGGGTGCTTTTCCCGGATCCGTTGTTGCCGGTTATAGCATAAGAAGAACCGGTTTCAAAATAACCATTAAATTTTCTAAAAATCCATTCCCGGTTGTACCGCTTGCCGGTATTTACCAGTTTTATTTGCATGGGAGGCAGTGCAGTTGTAAAGCTGATGTTATTCTTCATCAATGGAGCCTTTTCCATATTTTTTAATAATGCCCCGCCCGCTTTCCTGGATAAAGGTTACAATTTCATCCCTTTCATCTGTTGCCGGTAATTCCTCTTCAATATAATGCAATGCCTGGGTGGTATTGAGGCCACGGTTATAAATAATGCGGTACACATCCAATATTTGATTAATACGGCTTACGGTAAAGCCCCTGCGTTTTAATCCTACAGAATTAACTCCTGCATAACTCAAAGGGGTGCGCCCGGCCTTAATATAAGGCGGCACATCTTTGCTTACCAACGATCCGCCGGCAATAAATGCATGCTGGCCTATTTTTACAAACTGGTGAATGGCGCACATGCCGGCAAGTATGGCATGATCACCCATTTCCACATGGCCGGCCATTTGGGTATTATTGCTCATGATGCAGTAATCGCCCACTTTACAATCGTGTGCAATATGGCTATAGGCCATAATGAGGCAATTGCTGCCCACCTGGGTTACCCATCTGTCTTTACTGCCCCGGTTGATGGTTACAAATTCCCGGATGGTAGTATTGTCGCCTATTTCAACGGTGGTTACTTCGCCTTCATATTTTAAATCCTGTGGGATGGCCGATATTACCGCACCCGGAAAAATGCGGCAATTTTTACCTATTCTTGCGCCATCCATTATGGTTACATTGCTGCCTATCCAGGTACCTTCCCCAATTTCCACATTGGAATGTATTACACTAAAAGGATCAACTTTTACATTTGTAGCCAGCTTAGCGCTGGGGTGAATGTAAGTATGGGGATGTATCATATAAAGTATGGCTTGAGGTTACAGCGCTTTTTTTGCATTGCAAAAAAACTAAACTTCCGGAAAATAATATGCAATTATTTATTAATTTCTGATTTTTTTATGAAAAATCCCATTCATCTTAACTTCTCTTAACGAGTTGGGCCGTAAATTCTCCTTCCGTACAGAGTTTATTACCTACATATACGCTGCCTCTCATTACGCAAATTCCTCTTCTGATGGGTTCAATAAGTTCCATTTTAAGGATCATAGTATCGCCGGGTACCACTTTTTGCTTAAACTTACAGTTATCTACTTTTAAAAAATAAGTGTCATACTGGCCTTCAGGCATACTGTTTATGCATAAAATTCCGCCGGTTTGTGCCAGCGCCTCTATTTGCAGTACGCCGGGCATTACCGGGTTGCCGGGAAAATGGCCCTGGAAAAAATACTCATTAAAGGTTACATTTTTGATGCCAACAATTTGGGTATCGCTCAGCTGAATGATTTTATCCACCAATAAAAAAGGGAAGCGGTGGGGCAGGGTTTTTTCAATTTGCTCAAGCGTAAAAATGGGTTGTTGGCTGGGGTCGTAAACCGGTATGTCTTTGGTGTGCTTGTTTTTTTTGATGTATTGCTTGATTAATTGGGCAAATTTTACATTGCTGCTATGGCCGGGGCGATTGGCAATAATATGGGCTTTAATAGGAACACCAATAAGCGCCAGGTCGCCCACTACATCTAAAAGTTTATGCCTGGCAGGCTCATTGGGAAAACGCAGTTCCAGGTTATTTAAATAACCTTCGCTTTTAATTTCCACTTTTTTTCTGCCAAAAGCTTTTGCCAGCCGGTCCATTTCTTCTGAAGTTACCGGTTTATCTACCACCACTATGGCATTATTGATATCACCTCCTTTAATGAGGTTGTTATCCAGGAGCATTTCCAGTTCATGTAAAAAACAAAAAGTGCGGCAGGGCGCAATTTCCATTTTAAAGTCTTTCATTAATTTCAGGCTGGCATGTTGGGTACCTAAAACCGGGCTGTTAAAATCTATTAAGGTGGTTAAATGATAACTGGTAGATGGCAATGCCGTCATTTCCACTCTTTTGGCATCATCATAAAATGAAATATTGGTATCAATGCTGTACCAAATTTTTGCCGCTTCCTGTTCTGCGACCCCGGTTTCTTCTATAATATCGGTAAAGGGTTTACTGCTACCATCTATAATGGGTATTTCGGGGCCGTTAATTTCTACCAGGCAATTATCTACACCCATGCCTACAAGTGCGGCCAGCAAATGTTCTACCGTACTTACTTTTACATCACCCTGCTCTAATGTAGTGCCCCGGCTGGTGTCGGTTACCAGGTCGCAATCCGCTTTTATAACGGGTTTGCCGGGTAAATCCATTCGTTGAAATTGAAAACCAAATCCTGCATTGGCAGGTTTCAGAGTCATATCTACATTAATACCGGTGTGCAAACCGGTTCCGGAAATACTTACACTTTTAGCTAACGTATGCTGTTTATCGGCGTTAAAATTTTTGTCCATTCCTATAAATAAGGTTTTGGCAAAGGTATTTTAAAATTTAGAGATTGCTGTACCCGGGTGAAAATTGGAGGCAATAGCCCGGTTGAAGAAAGTTGAGGGCAAAAAATAAATGGTTGCCTTGCTGGAAAATTTAGGTGGCGGTATTTTCCATCCCGGATAATTTTTTTACCAGTTCCTCCAATTCCTTAAGCCTTTTTTCTATTTCGGGGAGGTTTCTAAATACGGCCTGGCACCGAAGGGCAGAGGTATAATCAAATGCCGGGGAGCCTGTAACGGCGCTATTGGGTTCTTTTAAGGATTTGCTTACTCCACTTTGTGCATTTATTTTACTTCCGTCGGCAATTTGTATATGGCCCACAATACCTGCCTGCCCGCCAATCATTACATTTTTTCCAATTTTGGTGCTTCCGCTTATGCCGGTTTGAGCGGCAATTACACTATTGCTGCCAATTTCTACATTATGAGCTACCTGCAACAAGTTATCTAATTTTACACCGGCCCTAATGCAGGTACTTCCAATAGTGGCCCGGTCAATGGTAGTATTGGCGCCAATTTCTACATGATCTTCTATGACTACATTTCCAATTTGAGGTACTTTTTTAAGGTTGCCATCGGCTTGTGGGGCATATCCAAAACCATCACTGCCAATTACGGTGCCGGCATGAATGGATACGTTTTTTCCAATAATGGTATCATGATATATTTTAACACCGGCGTGTATGATGCTGTTTTCATCAATACTTACATTGTTGCCGATGAAGCAGCCGGGAAAAATCTTTACATGATTTCCTATAATGGCATTTTCTCCAATATATACAAATGCGCCCAGGTAAACATTTTCGCCAATTTTAGCGGTAGGGTGCATAAAAACAGGATCCTGTATGCCGGAAAGCTGGCTTGTTTTGAGTTGCAGCGATTTGTCTAAAAGCAGGGCAAAGGCGCTGTAGGCATCCGGCACTCGTATTAATGTGGCGGAAACCGGCTGCTTAAGTTGTAAAGCGTTATTTATAATTACCACAGAGGCTTTGGTGGTATATAAAAAATCTTCGTATTTGGGATTGGCCAAAAAAGAAAGTTGCCCTTCTTTAGCTTCTTCAATTTTACCAAAAGATGCAACGGAAATAGCGGATTCACCCTCTAATTTCCCATTTATTATTTGGGCTATTTCTGCTGCGCTGAATTGCATTGGATGGTTTAAAATTTTGTAAGCTAAAAACGAATATAACAAAAATAATGTTTTTTCACTTCCGGCCGCAGGTTTTCATTAATGAGGGCATTGTCCACTTCGGTAATATCTTTTACGGAGCCATCTTTAAATAAAATATGAATGGGTTCGTTTTCAAAGTTGTAGGTACTGCTTACGGCCACCCCGGTAAATACCAGCCAGTTTGCTTCTTCGGCATTTAAATCCAGGCTTTGCATTACGGCTTTACGTTTTTGATCAATTAAATCTTCATCAACGGCATGGGGAAAATATTGAACCTTAAAAAGTTTCCGGTCAATGATCCCGTTGCATAATAACGCCAAAACCTTATCGGGATGCGTGCGCCAGTTTTTTATGGCCATCAATACATCGGTATCGTCAATACTGCAAAATTGGTCCAGGGTAATATCCTGTAATGGCCCGTTAATAAAATGATGCAGGGGTTGCTGGCAGGCTGCGCCAATATGTTTTGCCCGTTTAATGATGCGTTGCAACATTTGTTCGGCGCTTAACACTGTTTTATGGAGGTACACCTGCCAGTACATGAGCCTGCGGGCCACTAAAAACTTTTCAATGGAGTAAATGCCTTTTTCTTCCACCATTAATTCGCCGTTATGAACGGTGAGCATTTTTAATATACGGTCGTAACCAATAACGCCTTCATATACGCCGGTAAAAAAACTGTCCCGGTTCAGGTAGTCCATCCGGTCCACATCCAGTTGCCCGCTGATGAGCTGGTATAAATATTTTTTTGGATAGTTATTCATGAAGATATCCATCGCCATTTGCAAGGTTCCGCCAAACCTGGAGTTGAGTTCCTTAATGATAAGAATTGAAATTTCTTCATGATGGAGGTTTTCCGTAAGCACCTGTTCCAGGGCATGAGAAAAAGGACCATGGCCAATATCATGCAATAAAATGGCAATTTTTGCCGCTTGTTGCTCTTCGGGTGTAATATTTATTCCTTTACTGCAGAGTTCAATTAAGGCGTTACGCATTAAATGGTAAGCGCCAAGGGAGTGGTGCAGCCGGGTATGAACGGCCCCGGGATATACGAGGTGTGCCATCGCCATTTGATGAATGCGCCTCAGGCGCTGGTAGTAAGGGTGTGCAATGATTTCGGCAATGAGCGGATCGTCAATGGTTATAAATCCATAAACCGGGTCGTTAATAATTTTATGAAAGGCCATGCCGCTGCTTTTAATTTTGTTAAATGTAATAAAATTGACACAAAGCTAATGGCTTATGTAGTAATTTGCCCGTGCCGTAATATTGAGATTAAATTTTTAGGCAGAAATATTTTTAATTATGAGTGTAGCAAAAATTCTTTGGGTGGATGACGAAATTGAAAGCCTTACTTCACAAATCATGTTTTTAGAAAACAAGGGGTATGAAGTAGCGGTTAAAACCAATGGTTTTGATGCGGTAGAGTATGTAAAAGAAAATATTGTGGATGTAGTATTACTGGATGAAACCATGCCCGGCATTACGGGCCTGCAAACCCTGCAACAAATTAAAGAAGTAAATACCACCATGCCCGTTGTGCTGATCACAAAAAACGAAGCCGAAAACCTGATGGATGAAGCCATTGGCAGCCAAATAAGTGATTATCTCATTAAGCCTGTAAACCCCAACCAGGTTTGGCTCAGCTTAAAAAAACTCATTGACAACAAAAGGCTGGTAGCCGAAAAAACAACTACCGCATACCAGCAGGAATTTAGAAACCTGTTTATGGCGCTCAACAACAACCCGGATTATAATGAGTGGATGGAACTGTACAAAAAACTCGTGTATTGGGAGCTTGAAATGAAGAAAAGCGACAGCCCCGAAATGCAGGAGGTGTTTCATACCCAGAAGCAGGAAGCCAACACTGAATTTTTTAAGTTTATTTCTAAAAATTACGCTTCATGGGTATCGCCCAAAAGTGTTGACGGACCTATAATGAGTAACACCCTTTTAAAATACAAAGTGTTTCCCCACCTTGAAAAAGGCACACCCTTGTTTTTTGTATTGATCGATAATTTGCGTTTTGATCAATGGAAAGCCATTCAGCCCATTTTTGCGGAAAGCTTTCGCATATTGGATGAAGATACGTTTTATGCTATTTTACCTACGGCCACACAATATGCCCGTAATGCCATATTTGCCGGCATGCTGCCTATAGATATTGAAAAAAACTTTAGCAACCAATGGAAAAACGATGATGAGGAAGGCGGTAAAAATCTTCATGAAGAAGAATTCTTAAAAGAGCAGTTGAAGCGTAACCGAATGGGTGACCTCAAGTTTTCCTACACTAAAATCACCAATAACAGCGATGGCCAAAAACTGGTGGAGAATATGCATAACCTCCTTCAAAACGACTTTAATGTAATTGTGTACAACTTTGTAGATATGCTTAGCCATGCCCGTACCGAAATGGAAGTGCTTAAAGAACTGGCAGGAGATGAAACCAGCTACCGTAGCATAACCCGGAGTTGGTTTGAACACAGCCCATTGCACCAGGCCTTAAAAAAAATTGCCGATAAAAATATCCATCTCATCATTGCTACCGACCATGGAAGCACCAGGGTAAAAACCCCGGTAAAAGTTATTGGCGATAAGCAAACCACGGCCAATTTACGCTATAAGCATGGCCGTAACCTTAATTATGAAGAAAAAGATGTGCTGGCTTTTCGTAACCCCAAAGATGCCGGCCTTCCTGTACCAACGGTAAATTCATCTTTTATTTTTGCCAAGGGCGATTTATTCCTTTGCTACCCCAATAATTACAACCATTTTGTTCATTACTATAAAAATACCTTTCAACATGGCGGTATCAGTCTTGAAGAAATGATTGTTCCCATAGTGCGGATGTCCGGCAAATAATCTTTTTGCAATAAAACGCTTCACCCTTAATTTTGCCCCCGAATAGGTTCTTCCTCTTAACAGAGAAGATGAAAAGGGAAATCAGTCCAATGCTGATGCTATCCCCGTAGCTGTAGGCTCTAATGAGGTTGTTTGTAACCATTTGCCACTGTTCCTTAAGGGATCGGGAAGGCCGCAAACAATAGAGCAAGCCAGAAGACCTGCCTAATCAGGATAATTTTTTTCAATGCTTTCGGGTGAAAGGCTTGAGGATTTAAGAATGTAGGGCATTCTTTTATTTTCTCTCTTACACGAAAGTAGTCACACAAAACTTTTTAAAATGAGAAAAACATTTTTTGTGCTGGCTGCTATTGTTTTCAGTAACAGTATAAAGGCACAGCAAGACAGCGCATCACTTGATGAAGTAGTGATTACCGCAAACAAGTACCCCAACAAAACTTCTTTAACCGGTAAAGTGGTAACCATTATTACCAAAGACCAACTGGAAAAAAATGGCGGTAAAGATTTAGCGCAACTTTTAACCGGGCAAACCGGTGTATATATTGGCGGGGCCAATAGCAATATGGGCAAGGACAAAAGCATTTACCTGCGTGGCGCATCCGTTCAATACACATTGATTACAATAGACGGGGTGCCGGTTTATGATGCCAGCGGTATAGGCAGTAATTTTGATTTGCGAAATATATCGGTAGATCAAATTGAACGAATAGAAATTTTGAAGGGTAGCCAGTCAACCTTATACGGCAGCGATGCCCTGGCCGGCGTTATTAATATCATCACCAAAAAAGATTTTACCAAAAAAATTGAAGCCAATGGATTGCTCAGTTACGGCAGTAATCATTCTTTTAAAGTAAATGCCGAAGTTGGAGGCAAAAGCGGCGCTGTTGACTATTCTGCCGGTCATTCTTATTTTCATACCAAAGGGATCAATGAAACCGTAAGTTCCATAGCCAATGCCGATAAAGATGGATATACCCAAAACAGTACCCGGCTTTCCCTGGGTATCCAGGCGGCAAAAAATATACGTTTTCAACCCTATGTACGTTATGCGGATATTAAAGGCGATATGGACCAGGGTGCATTTGTAGATGAACTGGATTATATGTACCGACAAAAAAATCTTCAATTAGGATTTAAAAATGAATGGAAGTTTTCAAAATCCAGCCTCAACGTCCTTTATAGTTTTAGCACCATAAAGCGGTTGTATATTGATGATTCTGTGAAAAGCCAAAATGGTTTTGATACCTACTCCAAAGGGGATTATGAAGGGAAGGAACATTTTGCCGATGCCTACATCACCACAGCACTTAACAAGTTATTGAAGCTAACCGCAGGAGCCGATTTTCGTGCCTCTGCCTCCAACCAGGAATTTATCTCCATAAGCTCATGGCCGTTTCATACCCAATATGGGTGGGACAGCTTAAAGCAACAGCAAACCGGTTTATATGCCGCTTTAAATATCAATACGGCAAAAGGGTTTAACGTAGAACTGGGTAACCGGTTGAATTTCCATTCCAAATACGGTTCAAATGATGTGTTTAATATTAACCCGTCTTACCTGGTAAAAAATACGGTAAAACTTTTTGCAAACTTCTCAACCGCTTACCGAACCCCATCGCTCTACCAGTTGTTTTCAGAATTTGGTAATAAAGATTTAAAGCCCGAAACCGCTGCAACAACCGAATTGGGTGTGCAATATTTTTCAAAAGATCATCGCTTTTCCGGAAGGGTAACCGGTTTTTTTAGAACGATTAAGGATATGATGTTTTTTTATACCAATCCTTCTACATTTAAATCACAATACATTAACCAGGATAAACAAAAAGACCATGGCGTAGAATTGGAGCTGCAGTACAAACCGGGTAAGCATATTTCTTTGAAAGGGTTTTACAGTTTTGCAGATGGTAAAATTAATACGGTGGTAAATGGAAAAGATACCAGCTATTTTAATTTACTGCGCCGCCCTAAAAACAGTATGGGAATAAATGCCGGTATTGCCATCAATAAAAATTTATTTGTAAGCACCAGTTTTTCCTGGTTTGATAAAAGAAAAGATGCGTATTTTGATAACACTACTTTTCAAACGGTAAATGTGAGCTTAAGCAGCTATGCCTTATGGGATGTGTACATGGAATATTGTTTTGAAAAACTGAAATGCAAAGTATTTGCCGACTTTAGAAATATAACCAACAGCAAATACAATGAAACGGCGGGTTACCGTACATTGGGTTTTAATGCCTATGCTGGTTTGCGTTTCAGTCTTTAGGCTGTGTAATTTCTTTTTTATATTTTGTTACCATAAGTGGCCTCCTGCCTTGTGACTGGTATAATTATTAATTATTTGCACGGTAAATAATGGTTATTTTTACTTAAGGTATTGTAAAATATTCAAATGCTGAATGCGTTATGTTTAAGTAAAAAAAATTTATGAAATACCTGCTGGTAGCGTTATGGATTGGGAGCGGTTTTTATGCCAGGGCGCAGTTTACGTTTAAGGGAATTGTGGAAGATGAAAACGGCAAGCCGGTGCCATCGGTAAGTATTGAAGTGAGCAAAGGATTGTTCCGTACATCTTCCGATAGCCTGGGTAATTTTGTAATTAACACTTCCGGTAATATTTTTACACTCCAGTTGAGCCATATTGGCTATGCTTCAAAAAGTATTCATGTAAAAGATCATTTTCCGCAAAAAATAATTTTATATTTTTCCCCCGAAACCATTGCAGAAGCTGTTGTTCAGGCTTTTGAAAGAAATACGGGTAATAAAAACAGTGCGGTATCTGTGGGTATGATCAGCGCCTATCATATAAACCGGGTAAGTGCAGAAACCATATTACCGGCGGTAAATAATATTCCCGGTGTAAAAATGGATGAGCGGAGCCCCGGAAGTTATCGCTTAAGTATTCGGGGAAATTTATTGCGCTCTACATTTGGTGTGCGAAACGTAAAAATGTATTGGAACGGGATGCCCTTTACCGATGCCAGTGGGGTAACCAATTTAAATGCAATTGCGCCATCCTTACTTTCTTCAATGGAAATTATAAAAGGGCCATCGGGAAGTATGTATGGTGCCGGTACCGGCGGAGTGGTATTATTAAAATCAGGTATTTCTGCTTTTCCGGGTCAAAATAAATTTTCGGTTGCTGCAACGGCTGGTAGTTATGGCTTGCTATCGGTAAATACCCAACTGTTGTTGTCAAAAAAAAATACCACATCAATTTCCCTGTCGCACCAGCAGTATGGCGGGTACCGGGTACATTCCGAAATGAAGAGAGATGCCTTACTTTACACCGGCATGTATCCGCTGGGTGCTAAAAGAACATTGAATACCCTGTTTTTTTTGAGCCATTTATTTTATGAAACGCCGGGTGGATTAACAAAGGCAGAGATGGATGTAAACCCAAAGCAGGCAAGGCCTGCAGCCGGATCTTTCCAGGGAGCGGAAACTCAAAAAGCTTCCATAAACCTGCATATGGCTTATGCCTCCATTTGGCAGGAGTGGTTGATCACTAAAAGGATTAAAAATATTACCGGTGTTTTTGGCTCATATACCGATTTTGAGAATCCCACCATTCGTAATTATGAAGATAAGTATGACCGTGGGGCAGGAGCAAGAACTGTTTTTTTATACAACCGGAAAAATTTTGATGCTGTTCTTGGCGCTGAGGTTCAAAAAGGTTTTTTTAGTGCATCGGTATTTGGCAACAATACCGGCCATAAAACACAGCTTCAGTACCGGGACCATATTCGTTCACTGCAGGCCAATGTTTTTGTGCAGGCCGGGTATATGTTTAAACAAAACCTTCAGCTACTTGCCGGCCTCAGTGTTAATTATTTTACGATGGACTATGTGCGAAAGACCGATAACCCACTAATCAAAGATTTGACCCGTTTTTCACCCCAATACATTCCCCGGGTTTCTTTAATGAAAAATTGGAAACCGGTTTCTGTTTATGCAACAGTAAGCAAGGGGTTTTCAGCGCCAAGTATTGATGAAGTGCATGCCGGAAACGACCTTTTTAATAAAGCATTGCAAGCAGAAAAATCACTGAACTATGAATTAGGGTTTAAAGCAAGGCTGCTTCAAAATACCCTTTGGCTCCAGGCTTCAGGCTATTTTTTCAAACTAAAGAATACGATTGTGAGCCGCAGGGATTCCTCCGGAGGGGATTATTATTTAAATGCCGGATCTACCCGTCAATCAGGCCTGGAAGCCACCTTGAATTTTCAGCCGGTAATGAAGGCACCTGGCCTTTTTAAAACGGTGCTCATCTGTATAAACTATAGTTCTATTAAAGCCCTTTTTGTAAACTATCAGCAGGGGTTTACAAAATACGATGGAAATAAAATGACGGGCACAGTGCCCAACGTAATATCGTTAAATGCAGATTTTGTTTTCAGCAATAATATCTACTTTAACAGTTCCTGGTCTTATACCGGTAAAATACCACTAAATGATGCCAATACCGTATTTGCAGCATCCTATAATTTAGTAATGACAAAAATTGGGTATAAATGTAAAATCGTTAATAATGATTCGGATATTTTTCTTTCCATTTCGCACTCATTGAACAGGCCCTATGGCTTGGGTAATGATTTAAATGCAGCCGGAATGCGCTATTTTAACCCATCTGCACCTTTAAATGTAAGTGCAGGTATTAAAATGAACATCGGTTTGTAATTGCCCGTAATAATTGCTTTGGTACGGTATTTATTTCTTGAACCTTTGTGATTTCCCTTTTATCTTTGCAAAAAAATTTTAATGTTTCAGTTTGGTAACTTTTCGTTCCAGGAGGTATTAACCATAACGTTTACTCTTTTTGCGGTAATTGATATTTTGGGTTCAATACCTATTTTGGTATCGTTGAGAGATAAAATGGGCGGTAAAATAAAGGCCAACCTGGCCACCCTGGCCTCCGGCGGTTTAATGATCGTTTTTCTTTTTTTAGGAAAACAGTTTTTAAGTCTTTTGGGCCTTGATGTAAAATCTTTTGCAGTAGCCGGTAGTATTGTCATATTTATACTTGGGCTGGAAATGGTCTTGGGCATCGAGTTTTTTAAGCCGGAAAAAGATGCTAAAAGTGGGAGCGTGGTACCCATTGCATTTCCGCTCATTGCCGGCTCCGGAACCCTTACCACCATTATGTCATTAAAGGCCAATTATGCAGATGTAAATATACTTATAGGCGTATTGATAAATTGTATCGCCATTTTTTTGGTATTGCATTCTTTAAAATGGATTGAAAAAGTACTTGGCCCCAATGGGCTTTCGGTAATGAGAAAATTTTTTGGCGTAATATTGCTCGCCATTGCCGTAAAAATGTTTGCAGTAAATGCCAGGGGATTATTGTAATAAGCCCATTTTATGGCCTGATAGTCCCGACGAT
>JAFDZZ010000032.1:6366-13180 GCA_018266715.1 Bacteroidota bacterium | reverse complement strand
CATGTTTTGTCTTCCATCCTGCAATATGTTGCTCCGGGGTTGGGATGGCGCTAAACAACTGTTTTGCCTTTGTTGTTGTTTCATTCTTTTTCATTTCACATTGTTGAGGTATTGCTCAATAAGAGAATTGAAAAAGTTTGCACATTGGGTTGTTGGTGCCTGCCTGTATTTATATACCCTTTATTGGATTGAAGAGGGGAAGATTACAGACAATGATGGGATGAAAATATTATAATCCTGCCGACTATTTTTATTTCCGGATTTTTCAAATAAATCGGATATTCAAGAAACAGTCATTAAGTAAATGCATGTTTAAACTTTTGAGCATTTTATTACTTTAAAGTCTGTTATAAAAATGAAACCAAAACATTTTCCTTTTATCACCCTGATGCTGGTCGTATTATCTTCTTTTGCTCAAAGCGACTCTCTCTACATCGATTCTCTACGAAAGGTATTGATTACCCAGAAACAGGATACTAACAAAGTAAATACGCTTTTGAATTTATCGATGTTTTTTGAGTATCAGGTACCAGCAAAAGGTGATAGTGTGATGAAATATGTGATGGATGCATTGCACTCGTCTGATAACCTGGGTTATTTGCCAGGCCTGGCAAAAAGTTATGAAATCCTATCAAGAAATAACCTTGTTGAAAATAATTTGACGGAAGCCTATAGCTATGCAAAAAAATCTGTACAATTATTTAAAGAGTTAAATCTACCTGATGGGGAGCTTGGTGCACTGAATATGCTTGCAATTATCCTGGCAATGCAGAAAAATTTTACGGGACAGATAGAATTATTTAAGCAATGTGAAAAGATTGCCTTCGAGATTGGTGATTCTGACCGTCGTCAACAATTTACCGGTAATATCGGAAGTGCTTTTAATGATATTAACCAGTTTGATTCTGCAAAACTGTATTATAAAAAAGCGATTGATATATCTAAGAAGATAGGAAACCTTGCCTCTGCAGCCAGTTGGCTATCTAATCTCGGCCTGGCTTGCCTTAACCATGCAGAGTATCAACAAGCGCAACTCTATTTTGAAGAGGCATTAAAGTTTCAGAGTCGGAAAAACGATCAATTCTGGATCGGTGAAGTTTACTATGGTATCGGTAGATTAAAATTCTGGAAGGGTGACCTTGATTCTGCGCTTTTCTTTGGTGAAAAATCATTTGATCTTGAGCGGCAACTTCCTGATTCATTCCAAAGAATAATTAACCCAGCCCAACTTCTTTCGGACGTGTATGAACGAAAGAGCAATTATGAACGTGCATTTTATTTTAAAAAGCTGTTGACAATCGCCAGAGATAGTCTATATAATAACGAAGGTTCAAGGCAATTATCCGCAATGGTGAATAATGATCGGCAGCACGAACAGGACATGATTGAAGCCAGGAAGGAATTTCGTAACCGGATTGTATTGGTTTCGTCTATTTGTATAATTGTCATTATTATGATTATCGCCTTTTTACTTTATCGGAATTACCGACAGCAGAAAATAGCGAATAAAAAAATTAGTATCGCCTACCAGGTATTAAAATCAACGCAGGCCCAACTAATACAATCGGAGAAGATGGCCTCTCTTGGTCAATTAACTGCGGGCATAGCACATGAGATACAGAATCCTTTGAATTTTGTAAATAATTTTTCAGAAGTGAACGGAGAGTTAATCGATGAATTGGTAGATGAAGTGAATAAGGGTAATAAAGAAGAGGCAAAATTTCTTGCTGCAGATTTAAAGCAAAACCTGGAAAAGATTACCCATCATGGTAAACGAGCAGATGCCATCGTGAAAGGAATGCTGGAGCACTCAAGGCAAGGTACCGGAGAGAGGCAAACAACGGACGTCAATAAATTAGTAGATGAATATTTAAAATTGGCCTACAATGGTATAAAAGCAAAGGACCCTCATTTTGAAGTTATTTTAAAAACAAACCTTGATAATAATGCGGGTAAGATCGTAATCATTCCACAGGATATAGGAAGAGTACTTCTGAATCTGTACACCAATGCTTTTTACACAGTTAATGAAAAAGGGAAATTGAATATTCCAGGCTATGAAGCAAGAGTTGAAACTAGTACAAAACGAAATGGAAGCAAGATTGAAATAAGGGTTGTTGACAATGGAAATGGGATACCGACATCAATCATTGATAAGATATTTCAACCCTTCTTTACCACCAAACCCACTGGCCAGGGCACAGGATTGGGATTAAGTTTAAGTTATGATATCATTAAAGCGCATGGTGGTGATTTAAAGGTAACTACAAAAGAAGCCCGCCCGGATGACCCGGCAGAAAAAGGTGAAGGCCTTCTTGCCGGCCAGGCTGGAACAGAATTTATGATTCAATTACCCATAAACAATTAATACAATGAAAATTCTTGTTGTTGATGACGAAGTAGATGTACGTTATTTATTTGAGCAGCGTTTTAGAAGGGAAATTCGCAGTCATGAAATGGATTTTGCATTTGCCTATTCCGGTGAAGAGGCGCTAAGCTATCTAAGCCAGCATGCCCGGGAAGCCGTACTAATATTGTCTGATATCAATATGCCCGGAATGAGTGGGCTAGAGCTTTTAAAACAAATAAAGCAAAAATATGAGAAACCACCGCCCATTGTAATGATGATAACGGCTTACGGCGATGATGAAAATTATCAAATGGCTAAACAGTTTGGGGCTGATGATTTTTTAACGAAACCTATTGATTTTACCTTACTTTTAAGTAAACTTAAAAATGTCAATATATGACGAAAATTCTGGTTGCAGATGATGAAGCCGACCTGGAGTTACTCATCAGGCAAAAATTCAGGCAGCAAATCAGGGAGCAGCAATATGATTTTTTATTTGCTTCAAATGGAAACGAGGCTTTAAAAAAAATACAGGACAACCCGGACGTGGAAGTGATTTTGAGCGATATTAACATGCCCGAAATGGACGGCTTAACCTTACTGGGAAAATTGAAAGATATCAACCCGCTGGTAAAAGCAGTGATGGTTTCTGCCTACGGCGATATGGAAAATATAAGGGTGGCCATGAACCGTGGCGCATTTGATTTTGTTACCAAGCCCGTGAATTTTGCCGACCTGGAAATTACCATTAAAAAAACCATAGATTTTGTAAACCAAACCAAGTTAACCCTTAATGCCATACGGGAAAACAATATCCTCAAAATGTATGTAGATGAAAATGTGCTCAAATTTATGGTGAGCCAGGAGTATGAGCAATCCCTCACAGCTAATGAGTCCATTGAAGCTACCGTTGCCTTTATTGATATTTGCAGTTTTACCTCTATCAGTGAAAAAGAGCATCCCGATGCTGTTGTAAAACTTCTGAACCGTCTTTTTGATCTTATGGTTACAGAGATCATTGCTCAAAACGGGATTATTGATAAGTTCATAGGGGATTGTGTAATGGCGGTATTTAAAGGGCCTTTTCACCCCGACAGGGCAATTGAAGCCAGCCTGTCAATAAGAAATAAAATTAGTGCCCTGCCCGTAGAGCTCAATTTTGTTCCTAAAATATCGGTGGGCATAAATAGTGGCGAAATGATTTCAGGTAATATAGGATCTGCAGCATTGAAGAGACTGGATTATACCGTAATTGGCGATGTGGTGAATATTGCCAGCAGGCTGCAATCTGTTGCAGGTAATAACAAAATTGTAATTACCGATACCTGCTTCGATAAAGTGAAGCAATCCTTTGAGTGCAAAAAAATCGGCACCGTGTTTTTAAAAAACAAATCCGGCGAAGTGGTGATTTATGAGGTGATCAACTAATGCCGGTATTCCTATACATATATAAGCAGAAAGATTAAAATACTCATGAAGAAACAGCAATTTAAAGAAACGATTAATTGGAAGCATATTTTTTCGGCAAGAAGCCTCATTCAAATGCTAGCGGGTGTTGGCCTGGCCGTTTTGGCAATGCGGGGTTTTATGATTCCCAACCGGTTTTTAGATGGGGGCATTACCGGTATTTCTATTTTGCTGCATGAGCTTTACCACTGGGATATCAGTTTTCTTACCCTTTTTCTTAACCTTCCCCTGGTTTACCTGGGCTTTAGGCGTATTGGCAAAACCTTTGCCGTACAAACCGTTTTGGCCATCATCTTATTGGCAATAGGCCTATATTTTATTGAGATCAATGCCATTACCAAGGATAAATTACTCATTGCCATTTTTGGGGGCTTCACTATGGGCGCAGGTGTGGGCCTGGTATTACGCTGTGGCGGAGTGATTGATGGGGCTGAAGTGATTGCTGTTTTTACTAAGCGAAAAACGGGCTTTTCGAGCAACGAAATCATCATGCTGTTTAATGCAATCATTTTTACTATAGCCGCTACACAATTTGGATTGGAAACAGCCATGTATTCACTCATTACTTTTTTTACGGCAACCCGTGCTGCCGATTATGTAGTAGATGGCATTGAACAGTACACTACAATGAATATTATTTCCTCACATGAAGAGGAGATCAAAAACCTACTCGTAAACGGATTTGGAAAAGGGATAACCGTTTATAAAGGAGAAAGGGGATACCTGCCCGGCAGTTTTGACGTAAAAACCAATTGCGATATTATTGTTACTGTGGTTACCCGGCTGGAGATCCATCAAATTCAGGAGGCCATCAAAAATATTGACCCCAAAGCCTTTGTTTATATTCAAAATATTAAAGAAGCTACCGGTGGTATTTTAAAATTAAAAAAGCATAACCATTAAGATTTAAGCGATGACGCAAGCTCATGAAATACCTGGTTTTGCCGCTGTAGAGAAGTATATGCTTAACAATCTTGCGGCAAATTTGTCGCCAAAACTTAGCTACCATAATATTCAGCATACAAATAATGTAATGGATGCTGCAATGCAAATTGCTGCAAGTGAAAATATTTCGGAAGAAGAAAGGAAAATATTGCGTATTGCTGTGGCATTTCATGATTCGGGGTTTTTATATTCTTATGATTTGCATGAAGAAAAGGGATGTGAATTGGTAAAAGAAATTTTACCCAAATATGGTTTTTCTCCACAGCTGATTAAGTTAGTTTGCCAATTAATTATGGCTACCCAAACGCCTCAAAAGCCCAAAACAATTTTAGAATGTATAATTTGTGATGCAGACCTCGATTACCTCGGAAGGGAAGGAGCGGAAGCTATGGCCGATAAACTATTCGATGAATTAAAGCAGTATTCTATACTCAGCACCAAAGATGAATGGATAAAAAGGCAAATTCAATTTCTATCGGCACATCATTATTTTACTACTTTTTCCATAAAAAACAGGGAAAGTAAAAAGCAGAAGTACTTTTCTATGCTTATCCATAAAACCGGTGGAAGTATTTCCTGAAATATTTGTAAAGAGTTTTGGGTTTTCATTCCTCCTCATGCGTATGATCAAACTTTGGTTGGTTATACGGGGTAAAGGTCCTGTTAATAGTTTTCTGCAGATTTACACCTGGTGAATCAGCAATTATTCTAATCTCAAATGCTACAGGCTATCGGGCAAAAGATGCCAATTTATATACCCGGCAAACTGTGCGGAATCTTTATTAGCCTGAGGCGAATTCCCGGAGTATTAAAGTATAGTGGCTAAACCGGTTTTATTGAAATAGCCAAAAATTTGATTTCTATAATAACAGTAAAAGAAATATATAGGGTTGTTTAAAGTTGTGAACTACTTTACCCTGAGTGATAATTTTTCGCTTTTCACCCCTTCTTGATTAGCCAAGCTTACTGTTGCCAGCTGGTAGAAATACAACTTTCCTTTTTTTACATTTTTGTCGTTGAAAAAGTCTGCTTCAGTAATAGTGGCAATCAATGCCGGCTGCACACCGGGTTCTGACCTGTAAATTTTTATGGCATTGATATCTCCGGAAATCTGCCCCCAGGTGATATATACATCATTACCGGCCTGGCTCACCGTAATGCCGGGTGGTGGACCGGGAAGTTCTACGGCAACTGCAGGTATTTTAATCATTGACCTTTCACTTTTATTACCTGAAATATCAAATGCACTGACAGCATATTCATATTCTATTCCTGCATTGATTGTCGAGTCGGTATAAAAATTACGTCCGGGTTGCAAACTGTCATTTGCCATAATTACAAAACCACCATTACCAGTTTTCCTGAAAATTTTATAACCAAGCAAATCAGGCTCCCATTTTCTCATATCATCCCACAGGATGGATATTTGTCCGTCGCTGCTTCTGTACCTGAGGTTCATGGGTGCTGCAATGGATTTTTTAATACCCGGATTAGCGCTTACTGTATCAGATGGGTTGCTCATTTGATTATTGTCGTTGATCGTACGAACAAAATACTCATAAACCCCGCCAGCCACCAATTGACGGGAGGTATCTGTAAAAGAATAAACTTCAGCACCAGAAGCAATCAATGGACTGACCATTGTAAAGGTTGCATCATTATCCGCTTTGCGGTAAACGTAAAATCCTTTAGCATAAGGCTCTTCACATTTCCAATACACTTTTATTCCGTTGGTAATGGTGCTGGCATCAATTTCATTGGGTGCTACCGGTTTTGCTTTATCATTTGTATAGGTTACAAATATTTTTGCAGTGGGTATAGGATCGTTATCAGCGCTCAGCAACAACAGGTAATAATAATAATTTTCACCAGACACCGGCAGGATGTCTGTGTATGCAGTGTCCGTCACAGGCACTGTAGCGATTCGCCTGTATCCCGAATCATAGATAGTGCTTCTCATTACGGAAATTCCATTCAGGTATCTCTTGTTATCAAAACGCCATGAAAGCTTCACTTCATGATTGCTGCCGGTATTCACCGCTTTGAAATTGG
>JAFDZZ010000032.1:0-6235 GCA_018266715.1 Bacteroidota bacterium | reverse complement strand
TATAAAGCCCCTTTTCAATTTGAATTTTTTGATACTCGTCTTTTCCAAATACGGAGCGGTAAACATTAAAGTGTGACATTTTCAATGGATCCTTTACACTCCAGTTCAATTCCAATTTGCCTGACGCATACTTACTGTTCACAAACTTTATAGATGGTAATTCTCCTTTTCTGAATTTACCTGAAGCATTGCTTTCTTTGGTGGATACATTTTTGCCATCCCTGGAAATCAAACTCACCCTGTAAACATAATCCTCTCCTTTGGCCGCTGATGCATCAAAATACGCAGTACCTGCAAGCAAGTGCATGACCGGAAGATTGTCACTGAACAGGCTATCTGTTGACTCATATTTTTGAATACTTTGCCAGAGGCGGTTGATGGTTTTGTCATTGACAGGATCCAGTTTCTCAAAATATTTTCCAAAAGCCATTTGCCTGTCCTTCATCTCTGATTCAGAAGCAGGCGCTGTAACATCACTTAGTTTTTCGAAACGCTTGCTATCTCCTTTGCTCCGCTCCACTTTGTATTGCATATTTTTCGGAACCGTTTTACCGAGATATACCCATACGCCATGTGATACAGGCACTGCTACCGGCACATCACCAGCACCATTATCCTGTGCAAAGACATAGCAGGCGGTGAAACTGAAGAAAGACCATAAAACAAGAATGCGTTTCATTATCAAAAATTTTATTCTGAATAATTTATTCATTTATGCAATTCACTATTCATAATTCATAACTCATAATTCAAAACTCTACTCTCACCAATTCCCGCTCATCACTGCCTGCCCGCTGCAATTTCCAAATCCAAATGACAAATCTGTATTTCCATTTGAATCCAGTAATAAATCCACTTTGATTCCCTGGTTTACTCCAATACCGCCACAACCTTTACAACAAATACCATCGCTCCAGCAAGGTGTAGGGAAGCATTGCTGAATGCTACCACCGATAGTAAAGCTGCCGCAACCGTTCAATGAAAATGCACCCGTAGCAGTTGAATATTTCCCTTTTAATCCTAACTCTGCTCTTGCTTCTGCACCAAACTTGGTACAGGTAATAGACGCACCTTTCAGGTAAGCATGTGCAAAAACCATTGCCCCGATTCCGTATTCATTTCCTGACGATCCAAAATCCATCCAAAGCCTTGCGTCCAATCCTGCTTGTGCTCCGAATGAAGCGCTGATCACACCGAGATCAATACTGTAATTAGGAATATTCAGTACAGGCAATTCTTTCATACCCGTAAAGAAAAATCCGGATATACCATTTTGAAAACTGGGTGGTACATTTTTATCATAAGCATATTGCATGAGTGTGCCTGATACATTGCCCGGCATACTATTGTAATCACCTATCAACAATCCTGCAGATACTGCACCTAACCCTGGAGTCTGCACCTTTCCACCGGCGAGGAAATACCAACCTCCCGGATCTACAAGCAGACTGGCCGTGCCGGAAATAGCCATTGGGCCTATTTTTTTATCTAATTGCAGATTGCCCGTAAACCGGCTATTGGCTATGTCGTAAGTAAGTCCGATGTTTCCAAAGCCTGATGGTATATTATTGACTTCTATTTTTTCATTACTTGCATTGATAGAACCAGTTACTACAAAAGTTTTCCTCGTATCTCCTTTCATTCCTTTGAAACCCTGCATATCACCACTAAATGTAAAATTCTTCCACAAGTTTGTGCTCATGTCTGCTTCCATCTTACCCTTGATGTTGGCAAGGCTGGCATTGCCGCCACCCAATGGTAATTTTTGATTTTCAGGATCTACCTGTACCCATGCTGCTGTAGTTGTTTTGTTCAGGACGCCTTTCAATACGATACCTTCTTTATCCTGGATCGTTCCGAGTGCGGTGAATTTACCTTCAGTAAGATTTTGTGGATGTTCACTGAATTGTACATTGGCAAAGAAGTCCACATCGCCGGGGCCTTTCAACGAAACATTCAATGGATACAACATCAATTTTATTTTACCAGCTTCTTTTGTAAACTGAATAACGCCGCTTGTTTCCTGCAATTGAGGAATGCTTAAATCAATGCCACAGGTCATATTCACATAATCTGCACCACTGATAAATGCCAGTGGTTTTACTTTCATTACACTATAAAATGTGGTTGTGTTGGGTTGATTCCCCGGATTAAGAATTTGCTCACCGTTGCTTACAAGAGAAAGATTCTGGAATTTCATTTCATCGCCTGCTTTCATACCGGGCAATGATTTAATAATAACACCCGGGTTACCATTTTCTCCAATCAGGCGGAGTTCATAATGTGCTTTTTGATCTGAACCGATACTCTTGTTGTATCCAAATTGAGGATTTGTGGCTGTTACATTGATCGGAATTACTCCTCCAAAAGTGAGATTATTGACATCGTAATTTCCAATATCTATATGATCAGGTTTTAAAGAAATATCCGATAAAGGCACATCAATGCTTCCCGTTTTCATGGTGCCGGTAGCAATTTGAATGGAACTGTTGCTTTGCGACAGTTGCCAGTTATTGCCGGTGAATTGCCATTTTTCCAAATTGAATTTGATTGGCTGATCACCTTTCAGTGTTTCCAATTTTTCCGGATGAATCACCAAGTTGCCGGCATTGATATCAAGAGTGGAAGGCGACATTCCCGGCAGGCTGTTGATATGAATCATCGTTTGCAGGCTGATACTGTTATCCTGTATCCATGAGTTAGCGGCATCGGCATCGGCACTGAATCCAAGCAAAGTATAATTCAATGATTTGCCCTGCAGGTTGGCCAGTCCGAATTTTTTCTTTGATGATGTGCCTGCTTCAACAGAAGGCAGATCGGTATTGAATGATCCGGGTTTTTCGGTAAGGAGCATGGCTTCGTTGGGATCGGAATTGAACGTTACATAGTTCTGTGTAAACTGGAAGGATGATTTCTGAACCGCCATTTTACCCATCAATCTTCCTTTTTGATTTTCTGCTTTTATTTGCAGCACATCTCCGGTTGAAGGTTTTTGAATAATACCAAAGGAATTCTGCAACAGGAGTTTAATGTTGGCTAAATCAGTAGATAGGGTATTTTCTGCAGGAACTCCCACCGGAATTCCATTTTTGGTAGCTTCACTTTTTTTGATTTTCAAATTCTGGAACGGGATGATTAATTTTTTATCCTGGAGAGAGAAGTTATCATTGGATGGAAGATTGATGATATTACCACTCACCAACCAGGTACCATCTGATTGCTTCGTTTTATTTTGAATGTCTGCTTCAAACCCAAAGATATTTTCAATCACCAGTTCATTATCATTGACTAAATTAAAATCAAGTTCATTCTTTTGGCCAATGCTGATCTTTTTGCTCTGGCTGATAATGTTGGGCACTGCTCCGGATTTGCCGGCCCACACTGTTTTTTCCGCAGGCGATGTGGCAACTCCTTTTAATTCATACTTGCCATCATTACCGGTTGTTGCTTCAATAGTTTTTCCACCACCGGTTTCAATATAAACTTTAGCGCCTGCCAATGCTTTTTTGTCTGCGCCAATAGTTACCACACCGGAGATTGTCGCTGCTTTCTTCAGATAGGCATATCCGTAATCTTTGATTGCAGTTGTATTCTGTACCCCGGTTATTTTATAATTCCCGGTTTCATAATCTGCATTTGCCGGAGGCGTAATTTCAAAATCAAAGTCAAAACCGCTATTGCTAAATACAAAAGTTACATAACCGTCTTTATCACTTGTTTGAGTAATAGTTTTTCCGGGAATGTTTAATTGAACAGTAGCACCAGAAATCGGTTTTGCATTCATTGAACCCTGGGTACCTGGCTTGAATCTTCCTTTAAATTCTGCCGGTTGCTCAGCCACTTTGAATCGAATTCTCTTTTGCGACTTCAGAACAACAAATTTTATTTCAACCGGATTTTTATTATCCTTTTGAATAATGAAGACCGTATCCTTGAGTGAGTAATCTTTATCAACAGGCGTTATCGTTACCTTTCGTTTTCCCGAAGGGGCTGCCATAGAAAAATATTCTCTTGCTCCGGTTGGCATAAACATTTGCGGCCCTTTATTATTAGCCGGTTTCCCTTCATTGAAGGAAACATTCTGGTGACCTTTCTGGCTTGCAGTTAATTTTTTAAATGTTGTTTTTTCTGAATTACCATAAGTGAACTGAAACTTGGTTGACGTTTTAGAAAAACCATCCACATCAATATCTGCCCTTACCGGGTTGCCGCTTTCATCCACAACATAACCGCTCAGGAAACCGTCAGGAGTAAGGAAGAAATCCTGGTTCAATAACTGTTGTCCCCACTTCAAAGGCGGGTAGCAACCAACGCAATGTTTTAATGGTTTTTGTTTGTTCGCAATCATTATGGAATCATTTATTTTCCATAATGAATCGCTGACCTTAGCTGAAGCTGGCAATACGCCAGCTTTATATCCATCTGGCTTTACAACCAAGGTACGGCTTGGACCTACAACAGAAGACACCTGGCCCACTACAAAATCTCCAAGTTCTACAGGTAAATTATTGAACTCATAACGACCCAAACTATTTGTTTTTACCGTGGTAAAAAGTTTTGACGGATCGCTTATAGATTGATAGCTATTGACCATCACTACCTTAACGCCACTCATTGCTTTAGCTTCTATATTGGTAGCATCCTGCACCTTTCCGGCTATCCGTGGTTTATCCGGGTAAAGGAAAACACTATCCGTATAAGTTTTTATTTCCAGTTGATGGTTCCAGGTAATATCTTCTCCATACATCACCTCCATATTCAGGCCGCCTTTAGTTTTTGGAACGTAAGTACTGGTTGAATTGAATGGAAAATTCTTAAGGTCTTTATCAAATGTTGGGTAATATCTCTTTTCCTGCTCTTTAAATATAAAGTCACCTTTCATCTTGTCCGGTGTACATTTTATATAATACACATCCCCTTTATTATTCAAGTCGTGTTGCACCATGTGGTAGAAGGTTACAGAGCCATCTTTCCCACTTTCTGCTTTTGAAATGAAACCAATAGTTCCTTTTCCATCACCCTCATTGACAGGAACAGATGGCAGATTGCTCTTTCGTACAATCGTAGCAGTTATACCGGGCAACGGGCTGCGCTGTCCTTGTGCCATATCCCAAAAAGTACCGGGAGTAGAAACCACATTTAATTTAAGCGTATAGCTTTTCACAAATGAAATCATGGTACCCAGGTCATTTCCTTTCCAGGGATCAATTTTAATATTCACATCAGGGCTGCAGTAATATTTATCTTCCACTCTCAAACGCAGCACTTTAAAAATTTTCCCATTCGCAATATCTCCGAATTCACCTGTATGCTTAAACTTGAAATCCGGGTCAATCAATCCCAATGTTTTTTCTGCATTCACAAAGTTGAAAGTAAAACTGCCATCTGATTCTGTAACCGTTGTAGCCAGTACTTTATCATTGTCTTTCGGTGCGAAGCCGGCATGATTGCTAATACCGGGTTCTCCATTCATATCCTTACCATTGAGTGATCCCGTAAATAAATAAGTTACCACAAGGCTGACTTTCATTCCTGCAAGTGGTTTTGCATCTCCCACGGGTGTATTATCTGTGTTGTAAATAAGATTATCGGCATTTTCTTTATTGCCTCCTGTAAGAATATTTGTATTTGCTTTTACCTGTCCCTGCTGGGCATTGATTTGCCCTGGTTTATCCTGCTGCAGCTTTCCTGAAGGATTGCTATTTACCATATCTTTAAAACGGTAATATAACTTTCCTTTCAATTGGCTATAGGGTACAGGGTCAAAATTAGTGACCGTATATCCGGGTGATGGCTTTGAAGGTTTTTTCTCAGGCGGTTTTATTGCATTAACAACAACAGCAAGGTTCAGCGCTTTGCCTTTTGTAAATGTAACCACTTCGCTTCGGCCAAAATTCTTAAAGCCAACCTGCTTGTTTAAATCTCTGGCCACCACCTGCACGGCATACAATGCATTGGTATCAATTTTCAAATCGTAAGGCTGAGTTACATATTGATTGCCTGTAAGGTTTGTTTTTATTAATGGATTATTGGCTTTGTAATTCACTGCTGCACTCATCGCATCATTGGGATTCTGTCCCTGCGGCACTTTCACTACATAAAGGTCGTAAGCAATATTTGCCCCCATGATGTTACCAATCGGTGGCGTCCATGAGAAAACAGTATTGGGTAATTGAGGATTCAATTCCTGCCCGTTGACGGGAGAAGTGATCATTGGAGCCTGTGCCAGCGAGAT
>JAFDZZ010000031.1 GCA_018266715.1 Bacteroidota bacterium | reverse complement strand
GTTAATAGCGAAGGAAGCGGCGACATGTATCCCAAAGCCAGCTCCATGATACACATGATAAGGCAAATCATGAACAACGATAAAAAATTCAGGGCGTTATTGAAAAGCCTGAATAAAGATTTTTACCATAAAATTGTAACCTCGGCAGAAATAGAAAGTTATATCAGCCATTTTGCCCATAGGGATTTTTCTAAAATATTTGATCAATATTTACGCACCATTCAAATTCCCGAACTGGAATATCAATTAAAAAATAAAGTGCTGAGTTACCGTTATAAAAATTGCGTACCCGGATTTAACATGCCGGTAAAAATTAAAAAAAGTAAAACCTGGTTAAACCCAACGGAACAATGGCAAACCCGTAAGTATAAACATGCCGACTTTGCTATTGATGATAATTTTTACATAAAGACGATCTCTGCCATCAATTAAACCTTTTACCGCTGCGTGGGTTAGCTACGGCAGCAGGCGTATTGTGCGGCTGCTTGCAATATTCTAAAGAATATTTACAGCCAAAGATTTCACGAAGGCACAGGGCAACTCCTGCACCGTAATAAATACAGCTCTGCTTTCAAATAAATAAATCGGGAAAATTAATTACGGATGCGCCCACCTTCAATAAACCGCTTGCTATAATACGGATCATTAAGGTTACTGATGGTTACCCCCTGGCTGGTACTGCTGTGTACAAAATATCCATCGCTGAGGTATAGCCCAACATGGCTTACACCACCACGGGTATTAAAAAACACTAAATCGCCCTCGGCTAAATCTTCTTCTTCAATTTTTTCGCAAACGTTAAATTGTTGACGTGCAGTACGGGGAACCTGCAAATTAAAAACCGAAAGCATCAATAAACTGGTAAAGGCGCTACAGTCAATACCTTTTTTACTGGTGCCGCCATAACGGTATTTTACCCCCCACCACTCGTCAATAAATTCAAAAAGTTTGGTATTGGTTAAAGTTTCCACTTCCCTGTTGAGCAATAAGGCAAACTTAAAATGCAATGCCTTGCACTGTTCGGTAATTAAGGGTGCATTTGCTTTTGCAGAAACCGTTTTACTATGAGCAATCGGTAAAGCTGTAGATACAAAATCTGCATCCCCGGTTAATGATGTAACCTTCAAAAAATCCGTCGTATTTCCACTAATACTATTGGAAAAATGTAAAAGGCCCTGGGCCGAAGCGATATTGGATGTTCCCGATAAAATGCAAAAAGCAACAGAAACATAAAACAAGTTTTTCATACCTAAAGGTTTAGTTTTAGTGTATGTACGACTTAGTCTTGTGTTATTTGTTCTCCTTTTATTCTTTTCTTTTTCTCTTACTTGAAATCCTTGCTGTAATTCTTGTCCTACAAACGATAGTTAAAAATACTTAATATAAAAGATGTGCAAAAATAAGCCAATCCGCTTAAATTGCATGAATTATTTAAAAAACGGCACCCGGCTATTATATATTGTACCATCCTGCTAAATTGATTTTTAAATGAGTATTAACAAATTTCGCCCTGCTTAATAACAGGATGTCAATCTCAATTCAACTTTACATTTCAAAAATAAAAAAGGTATGAAGAAACTAATTTTCCCGGTTCTTTTTCTTTTCCTGGCAATGCCAACCATAGCTCAAAAAAAAGTTACACTTAAGCAGGAAGAAATGATATACGCCAGGCACTACGGTATGGCCTTAACCAGCACCATGGTAAAACCGGCAAAACCCAATGGTTACGGTATCATTAGCATCATCAGTGGCAGTTGGGTATCGGATTATAAATGGTTAAATAAGGCTATTGAAGGCGCTTCGCCATTATTGGATGCCGGTTACACTCTATTTTTTACCATGCATCGCTCCGCCCCAAGGTTTGATATTGCCCTTGCCGCCGAAGATATCAAACGTTCCGTTCAGTATATTCGTTATCATGCAAAAAAACTGGGTATCCGTGCCGATAAAATTGGCATTACCGGAACATCATCAGGTGGGCACCTGGCCCTCTTAGCCGGCACATCCGATGATCTAAAAAATGCCAATGCCAGTGACCCGTTAGAACAGGAATCTTCAAAAGTTCAGGCCGTTGCGGTTTTTTGCCCGCCAACCGATTTTTTAAATTGGGGTAAACCCGGGTATTACCCGGTAAATCAAAAATTACTTTTAAAAATGATGGGTGTTGTGGGGGCTTTTGAGTTTATGCATTATGATTCTTTGAGAAAAATATATGCACCCATAGAGGATACGGCTACCATTAATCAACTTGCCCATAACCTGTCTCCGGCACAACTGGTAACCGATGATGATGCCCCAACGCTAATCATACAAGGGGATAAAGACAGGCTGGTTCCGGTTCAGCAATCCATGAGGATAAAAACCGAAATGGAAAGCCAACATGTTCCCATAATGGTTCAATACAAAAAGGGCGCCGACCATACCTGGCAAAACATGGCCGAAGAAAGAAAAGAATTCGTAAAATGGTTTGACCATTATCTCCGGGGCAAAGAATAATTTTTATTATTTCTTTCTTATTATCGTACTATTTTGAAAACCTTTTTGCTGTTATCGGCGCTTAAGGTTACTTCAAATACATATAGCCCGTGAGATAAATTTTTCATTTGCAACGCAAACAGGTTATTACCCCGCAATACATTATATATCCCTTTTTGAATCAACTGCCCTGCTTCATTAAATATTCTCCACTCTGCCTTGCCCGGCTCATTTACCGAAACAAAAATTTGCGGTGTTGAGGCCGGGTTATTAATAATTTTTATCTCTGTGTTATAATGTATGGTTGAACTATCGAATTTTATTGTTGTAGATGCCGTAGTAGTTTTAACGCAATTACCCAGGGTATAAGTATAAGTGATATCATGCGTACCTAACCCCGCTTGTGCAGGACTAAACGTATTGCCGCTTACTGCAGTACCGCTAAATACGCCACCCGCAGGGGTTGCAGAAAGCGTAACTGCCGAAGCGGTATGCAGGTATTCCAGAGCCAGGCCGGTAATTACAGGCGCATCTGGCGGTACCACTAATGCCGTTACCGGTTGCCTTAACACCGTACCGCAGGAAACTTGCGGAACATCAATTTTCCAATTATAAAACATGGCATACTGAATATCGCCGTCTGCTGAACCTACAATATTGGCAATACTATTTAATTTATAAGGGTAACCAATATTTCCACTCGGCACTGTGCTGCAAAATAAACTCACATTACTATTGGCTATACCCAACTGAAGGTTTAAGCCCGAAGGAATGGCTAAATCCAACAGCACTTCCTGTATGCCGGATTGCACGGCTACTGTTTTTTCAGAAATGAGTTTACCATAAATGGTTCTTAATTGAACCTTTAGGTTCCCGGCATTTTGGGCATTAATGGTTACGTTTTTTAACGTAAAGGGAAGAAATGCATTAAAAATAAGATAATCATCCACCGATGAAGAAAAATATCCATTGCCACTGAAGCTTGTAGAAGAAGGGCCTATTGAACCCGAAACCGGCAAGGGCTCATTGGCTACATAGTAAGTTGTGCTTCCTGCTAAGGCGGGAGTTGTAAAATTATTCCCTGTAAATATTAAATTACCCCCTGTGGGTGCATCATACCATTTAGTATTATTGCCATTGGCAAAAAGATGGGCCTGTGCCCCGGTACAAACGGTATCGGCCTTGTACAGAGTTGGCGCTGCGCTATTGGATAAAATCTCCAGAGTATCACTGGTAATGGTGCCGCAGGGAGTGGTTGCCCTTACCCAATATTTGCCCGCCTGGTTGATTTGGATAGATTGAGTGGCAGCACCGGTACTCCATGTATAAGCGTTGGCGCCACTTGCTTTTAAAGCCATATTGTTTCCGTTGCATAAAATATTCCCTTCTTCACTGAAAATATATGCATAAGGCCCGGTATTACTTTGTCGCTGCTGGGTAAGATTGGTTTTTGCCGATAACCAGTTATTATTCTCATTCATTTCCAAAAAATGATTATCCGGATCAATCTGAATCACCACATGATATTCACCATTACAAGCTTCATAAGGAATTTTTACAAAGCTTTCATCTAAGTAACTATGGTAAATATCCACCTTGCCCACACTAATACCCTGCATATCATTTCCACAATTATAATTTCCACCGCCAAGCCCATAATTGGGAAAATCGCCATTGGATAATACATTGCCGGCTTCATCAATACAATCACCGCCGCTACCGGTGCATGTCGTAAGATCTAAAAGGCAAAAACTCACTTTTATTCCTGAGTTTACAATGGGCCATTGCAAAGTATCTGCTACCGATGCATCTTTTAATCGCAGGGTATATAAGCCCCAGTCGTCCATATGAATATGGCCATGTGTAGGATGGTAAATCATAAATCCTGCAGGCCTTAACTCAAACTGAAAGGTATTGCCCACTTTATGATATACTTTTTGATTGATCAGGCGACGAACCTGTGCGCCATTGGGGCATTGAAAATTTGATGGTGGAAAAAAGTTATGCAACGTATCGGTTCCGCAGAGGTAATCGTTAGTGGGTATTACTTCCATTGGTCCCCAGCCAACATTTGCCGTTGCTACATCTAAGCGCAGTAATCCTTTATTGGGATTTGCAGCCAGTTGGCCAAATTCAAACCAGCCGTTATTATCGTTCAGCGAATGTTTCCCGGCAATAATATCCGGTAAAAGCTGGCAGTCTGTGGATCCCGGTGTTGGGCATGAGCATCCACCGGGATTATTCAAGGTGCAATTATTAGGTGGGTTCATAACTTTTGCACAAATAGAAAAAGTGCCGTAATTATTATTTCCATAACCCCAAAAACGAATATAAACCGTTGAGCCGGGTGTTAAACCATAATACTCCAACAATGGCATTAAACCATTGGGGCTTGCATCATCATCACAGGCCAATACCGCCATAGAGGTGCAGGTTCCCAGGTAAAGGGCCATAACGCCGTCTGTCATACTGCCCACATTGGCATTTAACTGGATGCCGCCGGTTGCAGGCACTACCAGCTTAAACCAAACATCACCCCCCTGGTAATTGCCGCAAATAGGTTGTGGAATGCCTGCAGATGCCGTTGCTTCCACATTGGTATATTGTACATAATTGCAGGTGGTTCCCACGGTTAATTCAATGGCATTTGCACATTCATCATTTGAAGGTGGCGCTGCAAAACTTTTAAAGCCCGAAAAAAATAAAAGTGTAAGAAAACAATTAAGCAGGAAAGTAGAATTTCTCATAACAATTGAACTTTGTCGGTTTTAGAACTGTCAAATATATTGTTTTTCTAAAAATTAATAAAAAAAATATTTATCCTGCTCCAAATCCTCTGACGGCAAAAAATCGAAACAGGCGTTTAATGAATGTGGAGAAAAGAATAGCCGGGCAGGCTTTAAAATTCCGAAATTTGTTACCCTTTCAATTTTTATTATGGGATGATTATGAAATATTCTCATTTACATGTTCATACGCAATATTCGCTGCTCGATGGAGCGGCTTCCATTAAAGGCCTTTTTAAAAAAGCCATTGCCGATGGTATGCCTGCCCTGGCCATTAGCGATCATGGAAATATGTTTGGGGTTTTTGAATTTGTGAAAGAAGCCTATAAGCATAAAAATGATGATGGTAGTTTAAAAGTAAAACCCATTGTAGGTTGCGAATTTTATATTACACATGATCGTACCCGAAAATCGTTTAGCAAAGAAGAAAAAGACCCCCGCCACCATCAAATATTGCTGGCCAAAAACGAAACCGGGTATAAAAATTTAATTAAACTCACTTCCTTGGGATACATTGAAGGTATGTACAGCAAGTATCCCCGTATTGATAAGCAACTCATCCACAAATATCACGAAGGGTTGATTGCCACTACCTGCTGCCTGGGCGCTTTAGTTCCGCAAACCATATTAAAACATGGTGAAGCCGAAGGAGAAAATGAATTTAAATGGTGGTTAAATATTTTCCAGGATGATTTTTATGTAGAGCTGCAACGCCATGGCCTTGCCGAGCAGGAAAAGGTAAACAAAGCTTTATTAAAATTTGCCCAAAAATATAAGGTTAAAGTGATTGCCAGTAACGACAGCCATTATATTGACCAAAAAGATTTTAATGCCCACGATATTTTACTTTGTGTAAATACCGGCGAAAAACAAAGTACCCCGGCTTTAAGGGAATTTACCGATGATGATGTAAATATCCGCAATAAACGATTTGCCTTTCCCAATGACCAGTTTTATTTAAAAACAACCCGGGAAATGAGCAAGGTTTTTGAAGACCTTCCGGAAGCTATTGAAAACACTAACGAAATTGTTTCAAAAGTTGATTTGCTCAACCTGAATAAACAGATTCTTCTACCTTTTTTTGAAGTGCCTTCAAATTTTAAATCACAGGATGAATATTTAGCCAATATCACCTGGGCGGGCGCCAATCATCGGTACAAAATCCTCACCCCCGAAATTGAACAACGCATCCAGTTTGAATTGGGCGTTATTGAAAAAATGGGCTTTGCAGGTTATTTTCTTATAGTGAGCGATTTTATACGGGCCGGTCGTGAAATCGGCGTTTTTGTTGGCCCGGGGCGTGGGTCTGCGGCAGGTTCGGTAGTGGCTTATTGCTTAGGCATCACCAATATTGATCCATTAAAATACAATTTACTTTTTGAACGTTTTCTAAACCCCGAAAGAAAGAGCATGCCCGATATTGATACCGACTTTGATGACGAAGGCAGGCAAAAAGTAATTGATTATGTTGTAAACAAATACGGAAAAAAACAGGTCGCCCAAATCATTACTTATGGAACTATGGCTGCAAAAAGCAGCATAGCCGATGTGGCAAGGGTTATGGACCTGCCCCTGGATGCCAGCCGGATGCTCACCAAACTGGTGCCGGAAAAACCGGGTATTAATTTAAAAAGGGTGCTGCATGCACCGCTTACCGAAAATGACAAAACCGGCGACTCCGAAATTTCTTTAACCGAAAAAGAACAATTAAACAGCGACGACCTTGAATCGGTAAAAAAACTCAGAACCATTTATGAAGAAGATGAACAACTGGGCAAAATTTTAAAAGAAGCAGAAATTTTAGAAGGCTCGGTAAGAAATACCGGTATCCATGCGGCAGGCATCATTATAGCGCCGCAAGACCTTACCGAGCTCATACCGGTTGCAACATCCAAAGACTCTGATTTATGGGTAACGCAAATTGAAGGGAACAGCATTGAAGAAGCCGGTATAATTAAAATGGACTTCCTGGGTTTAAAAACCCTGAGCATTATAAAAACGGCCCTCGCATTAATTCATCAAAATCATGGTGAGGACATCAACATTAATGATCTGCCCTTAAACGATGAAAAAACCTATGCCCTTTACCAGCGGGGAGAAACCAATGGCACATTTCAATTTGAAAGCCCCGGAATGCAAAAATATTTACGGGAACTTAAGCCCGATAAATTTGATGACCTCATTGCCATGAATGCCCTTTACCGGCCCGGTCCCATGAGCTATATCCCTACTTTTATTGCCCGCAAACACGGCAAAGAAATTGTAACCTATGACCTGCCCGAAATGCAGGAATACCTTGAAGAAACGCAGGGCATTACCATTTACCAGGAACAGGTGATGTTAATCTCACAAAAATTATCAGGCTTTAGCAAAGGCGATGCCGATGGCTTACGAAAGGCAATGGGAAAAAAACAAAAAGCCATCCTGGACAAAATGAAAGAAAGCTTCATTACCGGAGCTACCGCCAAAGGCCATCCTATTGATAAATTAGAAAAAATCTGGACCGACTGGGAAGCTTTTGCCCAATACGCATTTAACAAATCGCATTCTACCTGTTATGCATTTGTAGCATATCAAACGGCTTATTTAAAAGCGCATTACCCCAATGAATATATGGCTGCTGTGCTGAATCATGCAGGCAGTATTGAAAAAATAACATTTTACATGGAAGAATGCCGGCGCATGAAAATAAAAGTGCTTGGCCCCGATATTAATGAATCGCAAAGTGGTTTTGCTGTAAACAATAAAGGAGAAATAAGGTTTGGATTTAGCGGTTTAAAAGGTGTAGGCGAAGCCGCCATTGAAAACATAATTGAAGAAAGAAAAAAGAACGGTATTTATAAAGATATATTTGACCTGGTGAAACGGGCCAACCTGCGTACCGTAAATAAAAAATCGTTGGAAAGCCTCATTTACGGTGGCGCTTTTGATTGCTTTAAACAAATGCACAGGGCGCAATATTTATATGCCAATGCAGGCGATATCAGCAACCTTGAAAAAATAATAAAATTCGGTTCCGTTATACAACAACATAATTCAAATTCATCTAATACATTGTTTGGCGATTTGGAATTACCCCCCATAGAACCGCCGAAATTACCCAATTGCAATCCCTGGCAATTAATTGAGCAACTCGATTATGAAAAAGAAGTAACCGGCATGTTTATCAGCGGCCATCCGTTGGACAATTATAAATTTGAACTTACTCATTACGACATTCAACCCATTAGCCGGTTTAATGAAATTAAAAACCTCATAAAAGAAAAACCCTATACACGGCCCATACGCATTGCAGGCCTGGTAATTGATGCCCAACACAGGGTTTCAAAAAACGGTAAAAAATTTGGCGTATTACACATCGAAGATTTTTACGGCAAAACAGAAATTATGTTATGGAGCGAAGATTATGTACGCTATCAAAAATACCTGGAGAAGGGTATGATCATAATGATTGAAGGCGCTTATAAAAAGTTTTTTAACTCCGAAGAATACCGGTATCAATTGGCTAAAATTCACCTGCTGGAAACCATTAAAATCACGAACACAAAGCAAGTGAAAATAAATATAAACCCGGGTTTTATAAATGATGATTTTATTGCTTTTATGGAGAATAATTTTAAAGCTCATCCCGGTACAACCTCCATATTGTTCAACATTAAAGACCCCGAAACCGGGTTAAATGTAAATATGCACACTTTAAATATGGGTTTTACCATGAACGACGATTTAGTGCAGTTTTTTACGGAAAATGCATACATAGACATTCATGTAGTACTCAACTAAATACTAAAAATTACTGGTGCTAAAACGCCATAACAGGCTGACCTTTTTACAGTAGCTTAAGTGTACACAAGTGTGGATATGTCATATCTGCATAATTAATTCTTTGGTAGTAAATTTGCAGTTCTGTATTCAACAAAATAAAAATTTATATTATGGCTTTAGAATTAACCGATACCAACTTCCAGCAGGAAGTCATCAATTCCGATAAACTTTCTGTAGTGGATTTTTGGGCAGAATGGTGCGGCCCCTGCCGGGCAATTGGCCCTGTGATTGAAGAACTTTCCAAAGAATATGATGGTAAAGTAAAAGTGGGGAAAGTAAATGTGGATAATAATCCGCAGGTTTCCCTCAATTATGGCATTACATCCATTCCCGCCATATTGTTTATTAAAAACGGCGAAGTGGTGGATAAACTAATTGGCGCACAACCTAAAGCCAATTTTGTAAAGAAAATTGAAGCACATAAATAAAATTTGTTGCCTGCAATAATTAGAAACACCTCGTAAATCACGGGGTGTTTTTGTTCATGCCCTTTAACTAATTTTTTTATCGCTATAGGCTGATTTTTTCACATTCGGCTTAGTGCTTATTTTTACATTCAAACTCCAGTTTATGAAACATGCATATATTTTTCCGGGGCAAGGCGCCCAGTTTAGCGGAATGGGCAAACCCCTTTTTGAAAATAACGAAGTGGCCCGCAGCTTAATGGAAGAAGCTAATGACCTATTGGGTTTTCGGATAACCGATACCATGTTTAGCGGGAGCGATGAAGCCTTAAAGCAAACCAATGTAACCCAGCCGGCCGTATTTATTCATTCCGTAGCGGTGTTTAGCAGTTTACCCAATGCCAGGCCCGATATGGTAGCAGGGCATTCCCTTGGCGAGTTTTCGGCCCTTGTTGCCAACCAAACCCTGGCATTTGCCGATGCCCTTAAATTAGTGAGCATTCGTGCAGCCGCCATGCAAAAAGCCTGTGAGCTTGCACCTTCTACCATGGCGGCAGTACTTAACCTGCCCGATGAAAAAGTAGAACAAATTTGTAACGATGTTGCCCGGGAATTAAATGATATTGTGGTAGCTGCAAATTATAATTGCCCGGGACAGTTGGTAATCAGCGGCACCATAAATGCCGTAACGATTGCCTGCGAAAAAATGAAAGAAGCCGGTGCAAAAAGGGCGCTGATCCTACCCGTTGGCGGCGCTTTTCATTCTCCTTTAATGATGCCGGCAAAAGAAGAACTGGCTGCAGCAATAGCTGCTACCCCGTTTAATGAGCCGGTTTGCCCGGTTTATCAAAATGTGGTTGCACAGGCCGTTACCGATGCCGCTGCCATTAAACAAAACTTAATTGATCAGCTTACCGGCCCGGTACGCTGGACGCAAAGTGTAGAAGCCATGATCCGGGATGGCGCAACCCGTTTTACCGAATGTGGCCCCGGAAAAGTAATGCAAGGCCTTGTACTTAAAATCAATAAAGAAATGCAGGTGGAAAGCATTAGCTAATGGCTGACAAACCTGCTCCTGTTTTAATTTTTTTATCATGCAACAAGAAATTAAATGCCCCAAATGCGGCAGTTTTTTTGAACCTACAGATGCCATCAGGGACGAAGTGGAAAAAGAACTGCGTATTAAAATGCAGGATTGGCAAAAAAAGAAAAAAGAAGAATTTGATTCGTTGATGCTTAAAGAAAAAGAGCAGGCCCGGATTAGTGCGGAAGAAAACTTACGCAAAACCATAAGTGCAGATTTTGAAAACCGGTTAAAGATATTGCAGCAATCCAATGCCGATAATGAAGAACGGCTTAAAGCCGCCAGGCAAAAAGAACTGGCCTACCTGCAAAAAGAACAGCAATTAAAAAATAAAGAACAGGAGTTGGAAATTGAACTGCAAAAAAAACTACAGCAGGAAAGGCAGAGCCTTACCGAGCAAATTCGCCGGCAGGAAGCAGAGAAAAATACCCTTAAAGACAATGAACAGCATTTAAAGATTAAAGAACTGGAAAAACAACTGGAAGACCAGAAAAAACTAGCCGATGAAATGAAACGCAAAGCCGAACAGGGTTCCATGCAATTACAGGGCGAAGTGCAGGAACAGGCTTTGGAGGAATTACTCCGTACATCATTTCCATTTGATTTAATTGAAGAAGTGGGCAAAGGGGTGAAAGGCGCCGATTGCATCCAAACCGTACGCAACAACCTGGGGCAACCTGCCGGAAAAATTATTTATGAAAGCAAGAGAACTGAAAATTTCGGCCCCGACTGGATCGAAAAACTCAAAGCCGATATGCTGGGCCAAAATGCCGATGTGGCCGTTATTGTAACCCGGGCTTTTCCTAAAGACATGCAGCAGTTTGGAGAAAAAAACGGCGTGTACATCTGTAATTTCACCGAGGTAAAAAGCCTTGCCTTAATCTTAAGAAATGCCCTTCTAAAAATAAGCGACACCCGTAAAAGCCAGGAAAATAAAGGTGAGAAAATGGTAGCTTTATATCATTACCTCACCAGCCCGGAGTTTACCGGCAATTGGAATGCCATGAGGGAAGGCTTTAGCCAATTGAAAAATATGCTTCAAAAAGAGCGGGATGATTTTGAAAAAAACTGGAAGAAAAAAGAAAAACAAATTGAACTCATCATTCAAAATTCATTACATATTTCCGGAAGCATTGAAGGAATATCAGGAAACGATACCATAAACCTGCAACTGGAAGAAGGCCAAAACCACAGCAGCAGCGAAGAATAGGTAAGCTTAAAGATTTGCCGCTTCGGTAGCAACCCAGGCCAGCACATTGCCCTCAATAAATAAAGAATGTATTTCTAAATATTCCCGGAAGTATTTGTTAATACTGCATTGAATACGATACCCCATTTCATTTTGTTGTACTTCAAGGATATTCATGTGCTTTTTAAAATCTAATCCCCCAAGACCATACCATTTAAAAATGGCTTCTTTACAACTCCAGGCTGTGGTGAGTGTTACCCAATCATCCCTATCGCCAAAAGCCTTCAAAATTTCTTCTTCTTCGGCGGTAAGGAATTTTTGCTTTATCAACGCTATTTTAGGCTGTGGCCATTCCACATCCACGCCCACACGGTATTGGGTACTTACCATCACCGCCGCAT
>JAFDZZ010000030.1 GCA_018266715.1 Bacteroidota bacterium | reverse complement strand
AAGTTCAACGGGTTTTGTATTTCATGTGCAATGCCGGCGGTAAGTTCACCCAGAGAAGCCATTTTTTCGGAATGCACTAATTGCACCTGTGCTGCTTTTAATTCTTCCAGCGTTTTCTGAAGTTGAATATTCATTTTGCGTTTTTCTCTAAACCGCTTGAAGAATATGAGGGCCCAGATAAAAGCAATCATTAACCCCACTATGGTAATATTTCGTACCAGTTTTTGACGGTTTATTTCTGAAAGTTGCAATGATAGCTGCTTATCCTGGCTGGCCTTGAGCAGCATTTTTTTATTTTGAAATTCCAGTTGATTGGTAAGGCTGGCCAGTTTAGCCGCTTTTTCCAAAGCTGATACAGAATCGCTATACCGTTTAAATTGCAAACCGCTCTGGTAGGCCATTTTATAATTTCCGGTTTCATTATAAGCCATGGCCAAATTTTCATAGATGGCTTCCAGGTTACGGTAGTCATTGCTATCCGTAATAGATATGGCTTGTATTAAAGTGGATTGGGCAAGGGGTAGTTTCTTTTGGTGCATATACACGGTGGCCATGCCCTGCAAAGCTATTGATTGCCTAAATTTATCATTATATACTAAACTTACCTGGTACAAGGTATCGTAATACTTTAAAGCGTTTTCCTCATCCGGGATGAGTTGAAAGTTACTCGCCAGGTCAGAGTATGCATCCAGGATAAAACGGCCGTCTTTAAATTTTTTGGCATAGTCCAACGATTCAAAATTGTAGGCAATGGCTTCTTTATACTTACCCTGCTTCACCAAAATGGAAGAAAGATATAGCAGGTTGCTGCTCAGGTAAGTGTCCAATTTCAACCTCTTCCTTATATTCAATGCCTCTGAAAAATTACTTAAGGATTCATCAAGCCTGCCCAAACGCATATTGGTATTACCCAAATCACTAAAGGCCGTGGCAATATAGCTGGAGTCTTTTATAGCCCTGGCAACCGCCAGGCCTTCCTGCTGGCTTTTTAATGCAGCCGGATAATCTTTAGCCAGCATATATATAAATCCATTGGCGAGAAGGCATTCAATTGTTAATACCGTATCCTTAATTTCTTTTGCAATCTCCAGTGCCTTCAAATTACTTTCCAAAGCATCTCCGTACATAGCCATACCCCGCTGTGTAAGCGAAATGTTGTAATACAAATAGGCAATTTTGTTTCGGTTTTTCAAAGCCTGGTAAAGCCCAAGGCTTTTATTAAAGTTTGCGATGGAGCTTGCATTGTTATTTTGGTTGGCATAGGTTTCACCCATTCTTTGATAGGTTAATGCCAGTTCATCTTTATTTCCGGTTGCTGCATAATATTGTTCTACTATTCTAAAGCTGTCAAGGGCTGCTTTGGTATGGCTGGTCATAAGCGTTGTAGCTAAATTCCCCATAGACCTGGCCCAATACTTTTTACAAATTATTGCATAGGCGGCATCTTTTTTTACGGCATCGCCGGCGAGTAACCCCTGAGATAATTGAAGGGCATTTTCAGCATATTTTTTACAACTGTCATACTCTAGGTTTGTAAAAAAATACTCCGCAAGCTCGTTTAAAACCCTTAGTCTTGTGGTATCGCTAATCTTAACAGCAAGTTTGCTCTTCATTTGCAGCAAATCCTGCCCGGAAGCTCTAAAGCCCAAAAAAAGAGCCAGCAATAATAACAAGCGAAATATTTTCATATAATCTACAATGAACCTATGCTAATTTCCATTATTAAAATGATATAAATTTAAAAACAAACTTCTAAGCAACACAAAAAATAGACTGTTTAAGATACATCAGTTTTGAGAATTTGACAAAAAACGCTGGTACCCGGGTTTACATTTTAAACAGGCAACTGAATAATAAACGCCGTTCCCGACTGTCCTGCAGGCAGACCTACCGCCTTTCTCCCATCTTGCGTTGTCGCTTCGGCAGGCAGGCCGGACCCCTCTACCCCAGCATGCTTCGCAGCTTCGGTAGGCAATGTTTCCACTTTTATCTCTCCTCCATGCGCCTTTATAATATCATAACTCAAACTAAGGCCCAAGCCTGTTCCGCTTCCGGCAGGCTTTGTCGTAAAAAAAGGTTGGAAGATTTTATCAACTATGCTTTTAGGGATACCATTGCCATTATCGCTTACGCTTATTTCAATTTTATCACCTGAATTCTTTGTTTGAATTGAAACAAGTGGTTGGTATTTTTCATAAGCAGTCTTTTTCTTTTCATTCACTGCATAAAAAGCATTGGTAATTAAATTTAAAATTACTCTGCCAATATCCTGAGGCACTACATTTATGTTACCAATAGTTTCATCAAAATCGGTTTTCATTTCTGCATTAAAGGTCTTGTCTTTTGCCCTTAATCCATGATAAGCCAATCGTAAATACTCATCACACAAGGCATTGATATCGGTTGGTTCTTTTTTGCCTTCGCTTTTTCTGCTATGTTGCAGCATACCTTTTACGATATCACCGGCCCGCTTGCCATGATAATTTATTTTTTCTGAATTTTCTTTTATATCATTTGCCAATGCCTTTGCTTCTTTTGTATTCCCCTTGTCAACTTCAACAACCAATTCACTGATCAACTCAAAATTCACTTCACTAAAATTATTTACAAAATTCAAAGGGTTCTGTATTTCATGTGCAATACCGGCGGTGAGTTCACCCAACGAAGCCATTTTTTCGGATTGGATGAGTTGTTTTTGTGTGGCCTGCAATTCGGTTAACGCTTCCTCTGCCCTTTTTCTTGCGGCTTTAATTTCAATCAAATCCTGTTCGGTCTGCAATGCATGTACTTCTGCCTGTTTAAGGTCATTGAAACGGGTGAAGGTGAGATTGAATACGCCAGCAAAACGCTCCAGTAGCTGAATGGTTTCTTCCGGTTGCTCATCCGGCGAAGCCATTCCGATAAATCCTTTGCTGAAATAGGCGAGGTATTGTATGCGCCTCTTTTGTGCAAGACCTCCTTTGAAAGGAACATGAATGCTGTTGAGGTATTTAAAATATTGTTGCAACTCTTCATCTTTCAGGTCTATCACCTGCGATTTTACCTGTTGATGCCATCCGTCAAACATTTTTTTGAACGAAGGGTTATTGTTCAGGTTGTCTTTATATGCCATGCTTACTTTGCTGCCATCTTCATCAGTAATCCAGAACTCAGCATCCCCGTTATCGCCGTTTACAATGCAGATATATAAACGGTTTGGCGAAATTCCCAAACTGATTAATTGATGAAAGAGTACTGCAGAAGTCTCTGAAAGTTCTTCTGAGTGTTGCATGGCAAGGGTCCTGCTTCGCACTTTTTCAAGTGCAATTTCTATCCTGGCCTCCCTGGCCTGGGCTTCCGACTGAGCCATGTCGGCATATCGCTGGTAGGCAAATGCAAATACATTTCTAAATCTTTTTAAAACTGATTTATGATCATCCGTTAGCAAACCAAAATTAGAAATTCCAATTGAACCGTGTCCAAACGAATAAAGGTTGTAGGTCAGTTGCTCAATTTTCCTCAGACGAGGATCTTCTTCTTCGCCATTCTTTAATCGTATATCTATGAGGTCTTGTAAATCTTTCCCTTCCAAAACAAGTTCAAAAAAAGCATCATTGCTCATCTCGGTTTGGCGAACCTGTTTTTCAATAAAAGGATGATCGTAGTACGACATTAAAGTTGCAGTTCTACCCATTTCGGGTGAATAGTCGTAATCCATAAAGGTTTCATTGCTGCTATTGTGTATATCAATGATAGCATTCCGGATATTTGAGAATCCAAGTTCAAACAATTGTTCATACAAAACCTGGGCGATATCAAGCATTTCGTTTGATTTTTTCATGGCAAGCGCTACTACCCTTACTTTTTCTAAAGAAGTTTCAATTTTGGCTTCTCTTGCCTGCGTTTCGGCTTTTTGAAGATCGAGAAAACGGGTATAGGTTTGTTCAAATACTTTTCCAAAGCGAATAAATATTTGTGTTTCACCAAATGGTTTGGTTGTAATAACCATTAAATAACCATATTTAAATGTAATGGCATGGTTTTTCTGCCAGGCCGGAATCGGGTACCCTGCATCAATAAATTTTTGTATACCCTGCTTAAATTCAGGGATCTTCATAAAGGCTTTGTAGTATCGCTGTTGTTTTTCACCTTCATAAACTTCTTCATAATATCCTTCTCCTTTATTCCATGCTTCGTACATATGTTCTTCTCCGGGATCAATATTATAAGGATGTGAGAAAATACCAATGCTGGTCCATTTTTGAACAATGTGACTATTTTTATCGCAGATGGCAAATGCCACACCCTGCAACTCGGCACCAAGTTGTCTTAATTGGTCAAATAATATATCTGCAGTTGGAAGCAATTCATCACTTCTATGCATAGCCATCGTTCTTGCTCTCACTCTTTCCAATGCTGCTTCAATCTGCGCTTCTCTTGCCTGTGCTTCGGCTTTTTGCAGATCGAGAAAGCGGGTATAGGTTTGCTGAAATACTTTTCCAAAACGCATCAACACTTCATTCTCTTCATCCGAATAAGGTATTCCTTCAAAATTTTCAATATAAAGGCCCACAGTGTCAAGCAAAACCGTAGATACTGCAAGCCCCTTACATTCCATATAAAATTTCTTTGCTTCTTCTGGAACGGTAAATAATTTAAAAAGGGATTTATAGAATTTATTTTTCTCTTTGAAATTCAACAGGTCGGTGTGCAAGATTTTTCCTTTTGCTTTGGCATCCAAAAAACTGTTCCAGGTGGGTGTGTCGAAATATGGCAGGATAGCAAAAAAAGGTTCAATGTTTGGGTCGGCAAGCCAGATGTGCATATCGTCATGAACTTTGTAATCAATATAAAACCCAGCATGTTCTGCTTTTATTTTGAGATGAACAAATTGTTCAAGCACCACCCGAATCACCTCCTTCAGTTCATCACTTTTATGCATAGCCATAGAGCGACTTCGCACTCTTTCTAATGCTGCTTCTATTTGAGCTTCCCTTGTCTGCGCTTCAGCTTTTTGCAAATCGAGAAAACGGATATAGGCCTGTTCAAAAACTTTGGCAGCTCTTTGGAATACGGCAATACTTTGTTCATCATAAGTAAATCCGTTCCAGCTATCGAAAAATATAGCAGCATTTTTTTCAACAATCAAACTTCCATAATGATCTTTTGCTTTCAGGATCAGATCCCTTGCTGCCTGGGGTATTGTTTTCAAATCATTGTTTGAAAATACATATTTGAAATACTTGTCCTTTTGCTGCTTATTGTACTTCTTATTATAGTAGCTTTTCCCCGAAAGCCATGCCTGCCAGCTATCCTTGTACATAGTAGCTGCTTTCATCAAATTCTTGTCATAAGGCAAATTGATCTTTTCCGGGTGTTGCAGGTCGGTAGCTACCCAAAAAACAGAATCCATTGTTTGCTTTTCAAACAGCCAGATGGCGACAGAACCCAATGTAACTTTCAATTCATTCAAATTTTCAAACACCACGGCGATCACTTCTTTCAGCTCACTAGAATGATGCATCGCCAGGGAGCGGCTCCTGATTTTTTCCAATGCTGCTTCAATCTTTGCTTCCCTTGTCTGTGCTTCGGCCTTTTCAATATCAAGGTAGCGGCGATATGTTAATTCAAATACACTAAGAAATCGTTTGAATAAATTTTCATCTTCAACCGTTAAGGGTAAATAAGTGGAAATGCCTAATGCTACAGGGCCAAGAGAATACCAGTAATAACTAAGTGAAGAGGCTGTATAAAGATACTTGTCAATAAAAACATTGGTGCTTTTCTGATAAGCAATAAAATCATTTAGTTTTTTTTTCCCTTTAATGTGTGTGATGTAAAACTTTCCTTTTCCTTTCAACATTTGGGCTGCAAAAGCCTTTTGAACCTTGTGATCAGTATAAACCGTATCGGTGATAAAAGTTTTCTTGTGTTTTGCATAAAACTGGTAATTCATATAAGAGCTTCGCTCTTCATAAAAAATTGCGGTTTGAATATTGCGGATTTCTTTTACCCCGAGTTTTTGCAGTTGTTGAGAAATTGTTTTACAAACTGAGAGCATGTCGCCCGGTTGCTTCATCGCCATCGCCACTGTTCTTACTCTTTCCAGTGAAGTTTCTATTTCCAGTTCAGAATTTTTTTCTTCCAGTTCAATAGTTCTTCTATTTACAGCTTCTTTCAAACGGATATTCTCTGCTTTGATCTTATTGATATTCACCTGTTGTCCTTTGCTGGTATTGGCGACCGGCATGGAGCCATGTTCCTGGATAATTTTCCAACCTTTATTATTTTTGGT
>JAFDZZ010000002.1 GCA_018266715.1 Bacteroidota bacterium | reverse complement strand
GTGGCTTATTGACCAATTACCTGCGGCCTGCCGAACTCACTTTATACAGCACCGAAACAAGAAATGACCTGATAAAGAATTACAGATTGATACCTGATGAAAAGGGAAATGTAAAAGCCTATGAAAAATTCTGGAACAACGGGGATGTGAATACTAATGCCAATACAGTGGAAGATGTGGTGGTTCCGCCCCTGCTGGTGTATGCTGATTTGATGAATACAAATGACAGACGCTGTATAGAAACAGCACAAAAGATTTACGATGGGTTTATACAAAATAAGCTATGAGCAGATAGGGCAGCAACCGGAAATATCCACACTAATGTGGGCGCAGGAAAGAGGATTTGACAAGTTTGGTATTGACTTTTACTTAATAGGAGCTGTAGCAAGAGATGCATGGATGAACGGCATTAATAAAATTGCACCAAGAAGAACAACAGGCGATATAGATTTTGCAGTGCTTATAAATGATAAAGGAGTTTATGAGCAATTGAAAGAATACCTGATTAACGAAGAAGGCTTTCAGCCTACAAGGGAAAATGCTTTTGTATTGATAAAAGATAATATGGAAGTTGACCTGCTACCCTTTGGTGCAATTGAAGATGAAGACTGCAAAGTAACCGTGCAGGGAACCGGTTACACAACTGTACATGTGCCGGGATTTAAAGAAGTGTATGAGGCAGATTTGCCGAAAATAGAGTTGGATGGTGACCATACATTCAAATTCAGTACACTGCCCGGCATTGTGTTGCTGAAGTTGCTGGCATGGCAGGACAGGCCGGAAACAAGAAGAGATGATATAAAAGACATAAGCGATATACTGAATCATTTCTTTAATATGTATGACAATGAAATTTGGGAAAACCACCATGATCTGTTTGATAAAGAAGCCGATTTAAAACTGATTGCCACAAGAGTAATGGGCAGGGAAATGAGAAAAATTGCTTTAAGGAATGAAAAGCTATTTAGCAGAATTGAAGGAATATTGAATGCCAATACCAATGATTTGCCCAACAGCAAAATGGCGGCTGTAATGATAGAGTATTTTGATAACACGATGGAAGATAATGTGCTGCTGTTGCAACAATTAAAAAAGGGATTTACAGAATGACACTACCAAAAAAATTAATAGAAGAAGCCATGCCGATAAAAGAAATATCGGCGTAAAATGTAATTGATAAATCCATCAAGCATGGGCATAAAAGCCCTGGCAGTATTGCAGTTTGAAGCATCAGCACTGGTATAACTGTCTTTAATTCATAGACTTTCTTAAATCGTTCTAATAAATGGTTTGGAAACTGTCCCGTAGGGGTCGTCACTCCAAAGCAAATTTTGTCAGGTTTTTTTTATGGCTGCTCTCTTACACTTTTTTCAAAAGCTAACGTATTCATAAACATATTTTACAGCAACTACATTGGCTTCCCGGTACAAGTGCCGTGAACGTTTCAGGTGCCGACGCTTGCGGTCGGCATGCTGACTTTTACGTCAGCATTTGAATCCTGTGGGGGTCACCACTCCCTGGCAATTTTTGTCAGGGTTTTTTCTTTTTAGAATATAAAATGTTTCGTTTCTTTAAAACAAATGGTGATTACAACCCGTATATTACAAAAGTAAAACCATGCTCCACTTTTATTTTGCTAAAATCTCTTACAAATTCCATTGAACAACCCTGGCAGGAGTGTGTTTCATAATTAGGTTGCATATAAAGTATATCTATATAATAACCTGTAGAACTTACTGATGCTTGAGCTATAAACATTTGTGGGCCTTCACTTTCGTCAAGTGGCGATACAATAATATAGCTGTTGCTGTAATTAGCGCCACTGATTTGTATTAAATAGCCTCCATCTAAATTACGAGTTGAGAAAAAATTACCTGTACCTGAATGTGTAGAGCCATCGCCATTTATGCGTCCGTAAGCAATAGGCAACAAATGAGCCGTACCTGTTGATTGTAGATTAAGTTTTCCCGATACCTTTATATCATCCGAAACCTGCAGATTACCATTGATATCAAGTTTTTCTGTGGGAGTACCTGTACCTATACCAACTCTTCCACTATATGTATTTTGTCCAGACTCATATTGCATTATTATATTCTGCGATGGTACGCCCAGTAGTGTTTCGCCAAACTTTGCATTTAATAAAAAATCATTTGAATTGTTGGAGAGTGAACCAATGAAGGTATTGCCATTGTAGAGGCCCATTTTACCATTTAGGGATAGCTTCTGTAATGGATTATCTGTACCAATACCTACATTGCCGGAATATACAAAACCGGAATTGGTTTGCAATAGCAAATTGCCCGGCGTAGTGCCATCGCCAAAAAAAGACCGAACAGCGTTTAATGTAAGCGTTTTGGCATTGCCGGTTATAGAGCCGGAAAATTGATTAAGTTCGGAATCGGTAAATCCTATTGATGCGTTGGGCTTATTTATATCCAGGTGGTATTGGGGAGTTGAAGTGCCAATACCCACATTGCCACTATTAGATGAATAAATATTGTTGCCATTTTTTTTCCAGGTATTTTTTGAAGTATCTACTAACTCTATCCAATTGGCTGCTCCTTTAAACCAAAAAGATCCGGTGCTATTGTCAAATACCAATAAACCTGTGGCAGCATTGCTTATAGCATTGCGTTGTATTGTGCTCATTCTAGGTACCAGTATGCCTTTTGTGGAATTTTGCACATCTAAAATAGAAGTGCTATTGGGTGTAGCAGTGCCAATGCCTAATGAACCTGGCTGAGAAAAAACGCAACTACAAGTAACTAAAAGTAAAAATTGTACTATAAAAAAAAATTTCATAGATATTTATAATTTAAAAATTATAAAACTAAATGCATGATCAACAGAAATTGGAAGAACTGACCGTACATAATTTAAAGTGCAACCCTGGCAATTGTCTTCATATTCATAATTTACCTGGTTAGCCACAGTTCTTACTGTAAACAAACTTAAGGCAGCATGAGTAAGTGTTGTAACCATCTCTTGTTGTTCATCAATTGGTGATGCAACAATAAAACCGTTAGTAGCCATAGTTCCCGAAACAGAAATGGAATAAAATCCATCAAAGGTATGTAAAACAGAAAAGTTACCGGTTCCGGAGTGTATGCTACCATCGGCATTTATGCGACCGTAAGCAATAGGCAACATATGAGCCGTACCTGTTGATGGCTGGTTAAGTTTACCAGACAATTTTATATTTCCGGAAACCTGGAGATTACCGTTAACGTCGAGTTTTTCTGTGGGAGTGCCAGTACCAATGCCAACGTTTCCGCTTGTTGTTAATGGGTCTGTTTCATATTGTAGGATTACATGTTGAGCTTCTACGCCGGCAAGTGGGCTGCCCAGCCTGGCATTCAATAAAAAATCATTTGAACTGTTGGATAGCGAACCCACGAAGCTATTGCCGCTGTATAAACCCATTGCTCCATTTAGGGATAGCTTCTGTAATGGATTATCTGTACCAATGCCTACATTGCCGGAATATACAAACCCTGAGTTGGTTTGCATCAGCAAATTTCCGGGAGTGGTACCATCTCCAAGAAATGATCGAACCGCATTTAATGTAAGCGTTTTGGCATTGCCGGTTATAGAGCCGGAAAATTGATTAAGTTCGGAATCGGTAAATCCTATTGATGCGTTGGGCTTATTTATATCCAGGTGGTATTGGGGAGATGAAGTGCCAATACCCACATTGCCCGTATTTGAAGCATAAATATTGTTTCCGTTTTGTTTCCAGGTATTTTTTGAAGTATCTACTAATTCTATCCAGTTGGCTGCTCCTTTAAACCAAAAAGATCCGGTGCTATTGTCAAATACCAATAAACCTGTGGCGGCATTGCTTATAGCATTGCGTTGTGTTGTGGTCATTCTTGGCACCAGCACGCCTTTAGTGGTACTTTGTATTTCTAAAATGGCGCTACTATGTGGCGTTGAGGTACCAATTCCTACAGCGTTGCTCTGCGAAAACAATAAACTATTTGCAGAAAATATTATAACCAACAATAAAGGTAGTTTTAGCATAAAAGGTTTTTTAATGATTTACCTGTTAATATGAAGTTTACTTTTCGATAAAAAAGACATTCCCTGAAAATTATTTAAAATGTAATTTGAAATGCCGTAGGAATGCAATTGATACTGCTGTTATAAAATAGCTCCCCGTTTTTCCAATAGCAGGGATGGGTATTTGTGCCATTTGAACTTACCCACCCGCCAACATAAATATCGCCGGATGCTGAAGTTTGAATGGATAACACTTCACTGCCATAACCAAGGTCCGGTAAATCTGTTTTTACGCCATTTACCCACATACAAGGAACCAAAGAACTAACTCCTCTTGCTTTGCCTGCAACGCAAGCCACTAAGCCTTTTAAACAAATAGCTTTTGCCTGGCCATCTTGACCGGATAGATCAACCCGGCTTCCTAAATGCCAATAGCAGGCAACACTTTCTCCATCAGTATTAAATATGTACCCGGCAAAATACCTGTCGGAATTAGTTAGATAAATATCATTTATACTTCCACCGTATCCAAAACTGCTGAGTTGGTCGGGTACAAAATCGGAAGTTGTGGTTCCCAAAGACCATACACAGGGTTCATTATAACCGTTATCGGCAAAGCTTTCACCGGCAATGTAAACATCGGTTGCAGCCTTTGCAACTGCATAAGCCATGCCGTTGCCAAAACCATTTAATAGTTCCAAAGCTGTAATTTCACCATTATGCCAATAGCAGGGTAAATTTCTCCAACCACTGTTGCCAAAAAACTCCAGGCTGTCTGTTGCATTACCTGCTGCAAAAATATCGCCGCCATCGTAGTCAATAGCGGTGAGCCAACCATTTCCTCTTGGATCCAGCAAGGGAAGATCGGTACGGTTGCTCCCACTCCAATAACAGGGGGAATAACGATGCCAACCCAGCCCCTGATATACTCTACCGGCAGCAAGCTTTGTTGAAGCAGAAATGGCAAATACATCACCTCCGTTTCCAGTTGTTGGAAGTATGATTTTAGTTCCATTCTTCCAGTAATTTGGATTTCCTCCTTCACTTTCAATACCAAAAGTGGCAAAATGAACAGTTAAAGAGTCATTTGGGGGCAGTTGGCCGGTATCGGTTCCCTTTTTACATCCTTGTATACTTAAAGCAATAACAAAACTACTTACAAAAAAATATTTCATATTGAGAGGTTTAAAGTGCTGAAAAATCTACCCTGTAAAATTTCACTATAGCAAAATGCAGTACAACCCCAAATTGGGGGAGTACAATTACTTGAACGATAATAAAATACTGAAGAAAAAAGAATGAATGGAGTATCTACAGGTTACCGGCTACACCAGGCGTTCATTAATGGCCTTGCTTACCGCTTCAACGGCAGAGTGAACCTGGAGCTTTTCGTAAATATTTTTAATGTGGCTCCGTATGGTTTCAAAAGAAAGATTAAGACTACCTGCAATCATTTTATAGCTGTTGCCTTTGCACAATAGTGCCAGTATTTCTTTTTCTCTTTTGGTAAAGCCGTAATCCATAGCCGGGGAGGATTGCTGAATAGAATGCATAATCATTTTAGCCACCGATGGGCTAAGCGAAGCCCCTTCACTTAATATATCTTTTATGGCAGGTACCAGCTTTTCAGAAACATCTTTCTTTAATAGGTAGCCCGATGCACCGGCACAAATAGCATCCAAAATATGGTTATTGTCATCAAAAACTGTAAGCATTAGAATGCATACTTTTTTATTGAAACTTCGTATTTTCTTTACGGCTTCAATGCCATTGATGCCGGGCATATCTATATCCATCAAAATGAGATTGGGGGGGTCTGCCTTCAGCTTGAGCTCAATATCCTGGCAATTATCATAACTACCGGTTACAGCAAAATCTTTGGAAAGAGATAGCAACTCTTTCAGCCCATGCCTCAAAACAGCGTTGTCATCATATATATGAATACAAGTAATCATTATTTAAAATTAACCCGGTTTGCTGCTAATAATCTCCCCAAATTGGGGGATAGGTATTTCAGCTCTTACCATAAAACCTTTGCCGGCAGAAGAGTTGAATTGAATGATCCCTTCGCATTCTGCAACCCTGTCCTGCATATTACGAAGGCCATTACCCTTAAATAGATCTTCAATGGTATAACCAATGCCGTTATCACAAATTTCCATTACCAATTTATTATTTACATTAGAAAATCGGGTTTGAATAATTTTGCCATTACTATACTTAACCGCATTGTTTAGCGCTTCTTTAAAGATGAGAAATAAATTTTTTCGCCCGGTAAGGTCTAAAGTAATTGTTTCCAACTCTTCCGGCATGGAGAATTCCAGCTCAATATCCAATGCTTCGCAAATTCCCGAAGCCAACTCCTTCATGCGACTTACGAGGGCTTCCAGTTTATCATTTAACGGATTAATGGCCCAAACTATATCACTCATATTATCCATGCTTGTTGCCGCCGTTTGTTTAATAAGGTTTAAATATCCGGCTAATGCTGCATTTCCATTGCTTTTACTGATGGCTACTTTACTGAATACATTAATACTACTTAGGGCAGAGCCGATTTCATCATGAAGATCCCGGGCAATTGTTGTGCGTACCTGTTCAATAGCCAGGTGTTTTGAAATTTTATCACTACATATAGCTGCAATTTTTTGCAATACCCTCAAGTGCCATTGGCGGTAAAAATTTATTTGCGAATGTTCTGAATCGATTACCCCAAAAAGTTTTCCGTTTATAAATAAAGGAACAGCAACTTCCGAACTTCTTTCTTTATCATCCACAATATAACCGTCGTTTTTTAAAGTATTCTTAACGATAATCGGCTGTTGCATTTTTGCCACTGCCCCTACCACTCCTTTTCCAAGAGGAATTTCAATGGGATTAATAATTTCATGCTTTGCAGGATTTTTAGGGCCATAGGCCGCTCGTTGAACCAGCTTTTTATGCGTGGCATCATATTGATAAATAACACAATCTTCCAGCTTCAACTGGCTGATACAGTTTTTTGCAATATCCCAAAATATATCATCAACGGTATTTTGGCCGTAAAGTGAAGTGGCAAAATAGGTAAGTATTTTTTCTTCCCTAACTTTAATCAATAACGACCTGATCCATAAATATAAGCCCAGGAGCAGCAGCGCAATTACCGTTACCATAAACCAGGATGTTTTCCAAAATGGCGGAACAATTTGAACCCTCACTTCATAAGGCGCCTGCACCCAATTCATGCCATCGGCAGATGCCATTAATTGAAACTGATAATTGCCGGGTTGTAACGTACTATAGTGAACTTCATGCTGGTCCACAACCTGGTTCCATTGACGTTCAACCCCGGCAAGCCGGTATTTATATACAATATTACTGTTGCCCAAAACATTTACCGAGGAAAAGTAAAAAACCAAATTGTTTGAAGAAGCCGGGAGTTTTATGGTTGTATTAGAGCTAACAAACCGGGTGGAGTCACCAATGCGAATTTTAAATACTAAGGGATTAAGCAAAAACCGGTCTGAAATTAAAGCGGACGGATTAAAATAACTAAATCCCTGTTCTCCACCCCAATACAATTTTTCATCCTCACTTTTATAGGCAGCCCTAACCCTAAAACCAAAATTGCTAAAACCATTTTTTTTATCAAAATAATGGAAGGATTTTTTTTGAGGATCAAATGCAATCATACAATTGTCATTTGCTATCCAAACCCTTTCTTCGTCATCACTTTGTAAAGCCTGGCAATTGAGGTACCGTAATCCATTGCCCTGCTGATAAACCTTCAACACACGATCTCCTCTTAAATGGGCCAGTCCCTTTGTTGTGGCAATGTACATATCTCCATTTTTCAGTTGTAAAAAATCATTACACTGTAAAGAGGGAAGTCCATTTTGCAAATTAAATTGTTTTAGAGAATGCTTCTGCCGGTTCCACTTGTATGCGCCTGTATTACTGCCCCCCAACCAAATGTTTTGCTGCCGGTCAATGTAAATGCTGTATAATCTTTTCTTTGCCAAAACGCCCAATTCCGGATAATTTTTTAACGAATTCAAGACCCGTTGTTGCGGATCAAGTTGCACAACACCCCGATTGGTTACCGCCCAAATATTACCCTCTTCATCTTTAGCCATTTGCCGAATGTAATTGCTTTGCAGGGCAGAGTCCTTATTTCTAAACTCGGTAGAAAAAATTTCAAAAGAACCTTTGGACTTATTGAGTAACCCAATACCGCCGCCTGCAGTACCCACCCATACATTATTGTTGTGATCCACACATACCGAAAAAATTTCAATGGCCTTATGCGCAGCTACGCCTTTGCGTGGATAGCTGTAATAATAAAATTCGGTTGAATTTTTATCCGCATCCCATCTCATCAATCGATCTGATGCCGCCATCCAGTAAATACCATCTTTGTCTTTGGTGATCATATTTACCGGGCCGTCAAAAAAATCCCCGCTACGATTTTGTAATACATTGATGTTGTTTACTGTTTTCCTGTAAATATTAAAATAACTTAAGCCAAAATTTTCAATTGAAATAAAAACATTTCCTTTATTATCACAATAAATTTCTTTTGTTCTATTCCCCGAAAGTGATACCGGGTTTTTGAACTCATGCGTAAATTGTTCAAATTGCAGATTGGTGGGATTGAGCAGGAGTAAACCGTCATAATAAGTAGTGAAGATAAACTTACCATTGGGCAAGGGCCGCATTTTAACAATGCTCACACTGGCACGGGTACTTTTCGAAAAAGTAGAAAGCGTAAAAGTTTTTTGTATTTTTTGCGTATGGCTATTTATAAAATAAATAATACCGGTAAATGTTGAAGCCAAAATAGTGGAATCGTTTAGCCTTGCAGCAGTAACTATATATTTTACCGGCAGGCGCCATAACTCTTTCTTTTGAACAAAATCAACCAGCAGAATGCTTTCAAATTCATCACACATTAAAATTTGGTTGGGGCTAAATGAAGAGATGTCCACTGCACGGTTCTTAAATTGTTGTTGAGAAAAAAATGGGATTTTCTCCCAACGCTTTGATTTTGTATTCAAGAAAAAATTTCCCTTGTTTGAAAAAATAATTATTCCTAAGCTTTGCGTATAAAGAATTTCCTTAACGGAATAGTTTTTAAAAGTATCGGACAATTCAACCTTTTTCATTTGCCGTTTTTCATCTATCAGTACAACACCTGCAGGAGTACCTACCCATACCCGGTTAAAACTATCGCAAAACAAAGCGGTAATTTCTTCATCAACTAAACTTCCACTATTGGGTTTTGCAAATAAAGAAACCGATTTGCCATCATAAACATTAAGCCCCTTATCGGTACCTACCCATAAAAATCCATTTTTGTCGGAAACAATTGCATTAACATTATTATCACTTAATCCATGTGCACTGTTTAAGTGTTGAAAAATTACCGGTATTTGACCTGCTGCAATAGCCGGCAGAAAAAAGAGAAGTATGGTTGTTAAACGAAACATACGGTAAACACTAATGTAAACTAATTCCAAAAACCAACCTAAGCTTTACCTATACAAGATGATTTCTATTAAATGAAACGCATATTGTATATTAGTTCTAGAATAAAAAATATTATAATATAAATTATTGTTGATAACTCTGCTTAGTGGTATTAAACATATGTTTTATACAACATATTAATAATCAATTATTTAAGCCTCATAATCGTCTCCCACATTAATAATTTTGTTTTAAACTTAAATTATTTATTAACAATTAGTCATTTTTATAAAAAAGAATTAATAACTTTTTAAAATTATATTGAAAGTTTTTTTACCTTAGCGCACGCTTTTAACATTTCGATCTGCCAACTAATATGCTCGATAAACAAACAGTTTACAAAAAGCAAATTCAAAAGCACCTCTATTTTGGTGGGGAATTATCCTGTGCAGATTTAAGTGAGCTTACAAAAAGGAGTATTCCTTTAACCGCAAAAATTATCAACGAACTTATTGAAGAAGGAAGTGTAGTAGAAACCGGATTAGCAAATTCCACCGGCGGTCGCAGGCCTCAAATGTATTCCCTCAAATCCGATATCACATACATTGTTGCCGTTTCTATGGATCAACTGGTTACCCGAATTGCCATTTTGGATATGCAGAATAACTATGTGGTGCCCATAGAAAACTTTGAACTTACCCTTGCAAATAATCCTCAAGCCTTATACCAGTTATTGGATCTATTAAAAAAATATATAGCCAAATCAGGTATTAGCAAAGAAAAAATTATTGGGGTGGGCATTGGGATGCCCGGTTTTGTGGATGTAAAGAAAAGTATTAATACGCCGTATTTAAAACCTGCAAAAGGAAATATTGTCAGTGAATTAGAGACGGAATTGAACATACCGGTATTTATCGATAACGACTCCAGCCTTGTGGCTCTTGCCGAATTAAAATTCGGCAAAGCCCGTAATACAAAAAATACAATGGTAATCAATATTGGCTGGGGTGTGGGTTTGGGCATGATTTTAAACGGAGAATTATTTCGTGGCCATAATGGTTTTGCCGGTGAGTTTAGCCATATTCCCATTTTCACCAATAATAAAATATGCGGCTGCGGTAAAAGCGGTTGCCTGGAAACAGAAACCTCTTTACTGGTGATTATTGAAAAAGCCCTTAAAGGTATAAAAGAAGGAAAATCAACCTCCTTAAAAAACATCCATCCCGAACATCCTGAAGAAGCTGCTCATCAAATTTTAGAAGCTGCATTAAACGGCGATTCCTTTTCCATTGATTTAATATCTGAAATTGGCTATAATATCGGCCGTGGCGTAGCTATCCTTATCCATATTCTAAATCCCGAACTTATTGTTTTAAGCGGCAGAGGTTCTATCGCAGGCCGTTTATGGCGTGCACCTATTCAGCAAGCCATTAATAAACTTTGCATCCCAAAAATTGCAGAAGATACTTATATAGAAATATCTCATTTGAATTACCAGGCAGAGATCATAGGTACAGCCTGCCTGGTAATGGACCAAATCGATAAAAGAAAATTTTTATTAACCCATGAAAAAAACTTGATTTCCTGATTGAAAAACAATTGTAAAACAAATTCTTCATTAATTAAAAAAACTGCAAATGAAAAATCTGCTCTGTAGGCTGCTGTCGGTGTTACTGATAGTAGTACTATGCGTCCTGGATCTAAGCGCCCAGGATAAGAAATTAGTTACCGGCTCTGTTAAGGATGCCGATGGTAACCCTATTGCATCTGCAACCATTAGGGAAAAAAATACCAAAAACTATGCAACGTCTGATTTAAATGGAAATTTTAAAATTTCTGTTTCTCCCGGAGCAACATTGATGTTTAGCTCTATTGGGTACGACAACAAAGAAATTGTTAGCGACAACAGTGGCCAAGTAAATGTACAACTGCTTATTTCCTCCAAAGAAATGACCGCAGTTGTTGTTACCGCTTTGGGAATTAAAAGAGAAAAAAAATCGCTGGGTTATGCCATGCAGGAAATCAAGGGAGAATCCATAGTCTCTGCTAAAGAACCCAACCTGGCCAATGCTCTTACCGGTAAAGTAGCCGGTTTGCAGGTGGTTCGTTCCAGTGATGGGCCGGCAGGTTCATCCAAAATTTTATTAAGGGGAAGCAACTCTTTATCCGGTAGTAACCAACCCTTAATTGTAGTTGATGGTATTCCATTTGATAACTTTACCGGTGCACCAGATAATGGTTATTGGAACCGTTCCCTGGATATGGGTAATGGTATTGCCGATATTAACCCGGATGATATAGAAAGTATGTCGGTTCTAAAAGGACCGTCGGCAGCCGCTTTATATGGCTCAAGAGCGGGAAACGGTGTAATTCTTATTACCACAAAATCAGGAAGGAAACAAAAAGGCTTGGGTATTTCATTTTCTACAACTTTTGGAACTGAAAGTATATTAACCAACCCTGACATGCAAAATACATTTGGCCAGGGATTAAATGGTGTTTATAATAAACAGGAAACCAACAGCTGGGGTCCCAAAGCAGAGGGCCAAAATGTTGAAAACTGGGATGGACGCCAAGTGCCACTTTCAATCTATAATAATGTAGATAATTTTATGGGTACGGGTACTAACCAAAATTATAGTTTATCTTTTCAACAGCTTTATAAATCCACTGGCATCTATACTTCCTTCAACCGCTTAGAAGATAAGGGAATGTGGCCAGGCATTAAATTAACCAGAACTAACATTACTGCAAGAGCCATAACTAAATTTGGTCCCTCAGATCGCTGGTCAACCGACACTAAAATCCAGTATAGCAACTCCTCTGCAAACAACAGGCCCATTGGAGGTAGAGATAATAGTAGTGCATATACCATGTATATGCTGCCTCGCTCATTAGATATCTTACAGTTTAAAAATTCTGTAGACACTACAACGGGAAATATGATATGGTTCCCCGGTGCAGGTAGCCAGGTAAACCCATATTGGAACAGCAAGTATAATCTCAATAACGATTCTAGAGACCGGTTTGTAATGTTTGGTTCGGTAAAATATAAATTTACCAATTGGTTAAATGCAGAAGTAAAAGCAGGAGCAGATATGTACACGACAAATACAGAGGGCAAACTTTATGGAGGAAGCCCGCTTTCTTCTTCAGGAAGGTACAGTTTAGGAAAACAAACTTTTATTGAAACCAATTACAGTACGCTGTTAACGGCTCGTAAAGACAATTTGTTTGGAAAAGTAGGAGGTATGGCTACTCTTGGAGGAAATATCATGTCACAAAAATGGCAGTCTTTAAATGCCTCTTCCGGTGACTTAGCCGTACCTAATTTATTCTCTATAAATAATGGCGTAGGTACACCCACAGTTGGAGAAGGATTTACCCAAAGAAAAATGAATTCGCTTTATGGTAGTGTACAATTAAGTTATGATAGTTATTTATTTTTAGATGCTACCTTTAGAAACGACTGGTCATCTACTCTAAGTAAAACAAACCGCTCCTTCTTCTACCCTTCAGTAAGCTTATCCTACATTTTTACAGAAATGCTGAACAACATGGGTACAAACGTTCCCAACTGGATGAGCTATGGTAAATTACGGGCTTCTTATGCCACAGTGGGTAACGACTTAACCCCATACCAATTATATAATACGTTTTTAATTGGTAAAGACCCCAATAACAATACTACAGCTACAAGAAGAAAGACCTTATTTGACCCCAATGTACAAAGTGAATTAATCAAGTCTACTGAATTAGGGCTTGAAATGCGTTTCTTAAACAATCGTATTGGATTTGATTTAGCCTGGTACAAATCAAATGCTACCAAGCAATTGATTGATCTTCCAATGGATCCTCAAAGTGGATATGAATCAAAGAAAATAAATGCGGGTAATGTACAAAATACCGGTATTGAATTAATGGTAGATGGCAAAGTACTGGCTAAAGAAAACGGCCTTAACTGGAACCTTTCTATAAACTACTCCGCAAATAACAACACCATTAAAGAACTTTCTGAAGGAATTACCAAATACACATTGGGTGGTTTTGACGATGTTGCCGTATTAGCTGTGGTAGGCCAAAAATATGGAGAAATTTATGGAACCAAATTCAACCGGGTTACAGATCAATCCAGCCCATATTATGGTAAAATAATTTTAGATGGTAACGGTTTACCTACCCGTAACCCTGATATTGTAAGATTGGGCAACCAGCAAGCTAAAGGATTGTTAGGCTTTACAAATTCGTTTGAATATAAAGGATTTGGATTATCATTCTTATTTGATGCAAGATTTGGAGGTCAAATTTTCTCTGCAACACAGGT
>JAFDZZ010000029.1 GCA_018266715.1 Bacteroidota bacterium | reverse complement strand
CACTTTCACTACATAAAGGTCGTAAGCAATATTTGCCCCCATGATGTTACCAATCGGTGGCGTCCATGAGAAAACAGTATTGGGTAATTGAGGATTCAATTCCTGCCCGTTGACGGGAGAAGTGATCATTGGAGCCTGTGCCAGCGAGATCGTAAAATTAAAACAAGCATTTTTTAGAAATACAAGTGCGCCATTCACATCATAATAATAAGCCTCTACACATAAGCTGTAAGGCCCTTCAGGCAATTGTCCCGTCTTTAAAATTTCTGACCATACTTCATCCGGAACTCCTGAGTGATCTACATTGTTTCTGTTCAGAAAAAGCATGGAAGGCATGTCATTGATGAGCACTTTGGTTTGGTTGATGCCCAGTGAAAATATACCACCTATATAGTTGGGTTGAGTATTTATCATCCAATCTCCTTGCAGGTGAGTGAGCTGTCCATGCAAAACAATATCCATTGGGCTTTGTCCCCCAACAAGAGTAATTATTGCATGATTAGCCAGATTTTCGTAGGCACTGTAGTTTGAAGAGTAGGGTGGTTTGAGCATTACATTTATAGAGGTAAGGGTTGGCAGGGCCTGGCTCAGTACCCATGTAGGAAGAGATAGGAATAAAAGGATTAGGCAACTTTTCCTTAGTTTGAGTTGTGTTTTAAAGCTAAAGGTTTTCATCGTTGCTTTTTTAAAAGGTTAATCCATAAATAAATTGTATGTTGGTTTCATTGAAATTTTGTACAATCGAGATATCTTTTACCGTATTGTCTAAATAATTGCCCAACAATTGAAAATTATGATGAGTGCCAACCGGAACCGTGAAACCCAATGTGGCCCTGATGGTTTGCCCGTTGTCTTTTCCTTTAAATGTATTTTGAAGATAAGACCCTGAAGCATTCACCATTAATTTTCTTTTCAGCAATGCAGCGGATCCCCCGATTGTTCCACCGAAAGAACCCATATCGCCTGAAACAGTTTTTGAGTTGATGTAATTCAAAGAACCATTAGCCGTAATGCCCATTTGTATCCAGGTATGGTTATAAGTGGTCGTAATTGAATAAGAATTCATGTCAGGCGTGGAGCCGATATAACTGTGTGGCGTACTGAGCGACATGTAGGTGGCAACAATGTTCAGGTTTTTCAATGTTTTTTCATTCGTCCACATCCAATAGGGCATCAGCATAAAGCTGTTGTTAACCTGCTTGAACAGTTCATCACCGGGTGAAGTTTGTAAGGGGTTATTGGTGATTCCGAAATTGCTGTAGTTAAAATTGATTCCAAATTTTTGGGAAGGATTATAATTGACATTAGCACTCCCGATAAATCTTTTGGAAGTGGATGTTTTTTGTTTCTTCAAATTATCAGTTTGAAAACCGATATTGGTGTTGATATTGAGTTTACCACTGTCTAATTTAAAATTATTGGCCAGGCTGAACTCCCGGATATCATTTTGAAAAAAGTAAGCACCCATGGATTGATAGCCCGGGTCAATTCTTTTGAAAATGAGTTGTGCGCCCCAGGTTTTTTCCTGGTAACCCAATCTTGTTTCACCTGCAAAATAATAATCGGTACTGAGTTTGTCTTTTGCAAAAAGGCTCAACACAGTTTTGGGCCATGGTTTCTTCACATCTGTAGTGTCCGGCCCATCTGTTCTGTTTAGGGTGTAGGAACTGAGACCGACATCCACACTCCAGGTAAAATTTTTCAAAAAGCTAACTTTTGAAACAATTCCTACAGAGGTATTTTCAGCAGGCTGAATAGAATCTTTCAGTTTGTCATTGAGCGAGGAAGTCTTGTCCCATCCTTTAAAATAAACCAGGTCCACATAATTTTTCTGAGTGCCATAGCCAATCTTTCCTGCCATACCCAGTCGTTTGTAAGTCGGTGTTGGTCTCACATACAGGGGATTGGCATTCATGGAAGAATCAATAGAAGTAGAACGCCTGAGTTGGCCATACATAAACCCAATCCTGAATTTTTTCGGATTCAAATCAAATCCGGCACCCAGCATTCTGTGGCCTGCCAAAGTGTAATGAGAATAAGTAAGATTACGATAGCCTAAATGCAGTGTAGCCCATTTGTATTTCGGGCTCAATCCAAATTGATTGAAGGGCTGGTAAAATTTATTATCAAAATTAGAAAACACAAAGGAAAAGGGTAAGTCCACGCCAAGTACGGTCAATACAGGATTGCCATTGATGAGCCAAGAAAATTCTTTTTGTCTTGCGGGAATACCATTTGCATGATAATACTCTAACTGGAGGTTGAGGTTGCCATGAAATGTTACCGGCTTCTTAAGGTTAATTTGTTCGATATCCTGCCCATTGCTTTCCACGGAAATGAAAAACATAATGCAAGCCAGGGGGTAAAAAACCTTTAAACAACCATTCGAAAGTACCATAATGGCAAACTTTGATGTGTTTTAAAATCAAAAAAAGGAGTTTTTACAATTGGTCTTAGTTTAAGAGAGATACGGAATGATCACAAAGCAAACTCAATATTTCTAACGTCAGTTAAACTTGTTCAACAGGTAGTGATGAACAAATTTAAATTAATTTGAATGAATTCCCAAAAAAGACAAAATTATCTTTAAAGATTTTTAAAACTAATATTTAACAAATTTATAGTTTCGGCTGGATTCGTTATGCCTTTTTTTACTAAAAGCCAGTAGTTGAAAAGGAACAGGAAATAACGGCCTTAGAACTAAGCAAAAGCCTAAACTGAAACCATGGCTTGAAAAGAAATGATTTGCATGAAAGAAATTACTCTTTGGTGGCTTCGGAGGTGGAATGCTTGAAGCGGCAAATCAATTTCCCGGATTAACATCATTATTTTATCCGGTTTGCCTTAAATAACAGGGAACAAATTAAACAGTATTTTGCCATTAGGCTTAAATTGCTCTTGAACAAAGAGTGAGCAGTTAAATACATTATCTATAAGATCATTGTATTGTTTAGTATAAATGTTTCTGATACAATCTTAAAAAATCATTGGAGTTGTTCTAAGCTATAGCTTTATTCTATTAAGGGTTAGTTAGAATTATCAACACCCGGCAATGGGATGCCATTGAATATACCGTAAATCTCTATTGCCCATTTTCATTAAACGGTTCTTTTAAACGAAACGATAGTTTTTTGAATGAACTATTGTTCCTTCCTTCCCCCATATTGGGATTGCCTGGTAAGAATGCGTAGCCTAAGTTTGTCTGATAAAATAATTTGTTATGAAATCTTTACTCTCATTAAGCATTTTTACATGCATTTTTCTCCTCTCCTGTAAAAAAAACAGCCCCGGCGATAAAGACGATAATTCAAATTCTCCAAAAGCCGGTAGTACCTGGACGTATAAAATTAAAGAAATAAATAGTGGAGGTACAGATTCCACATATATGCAATGGCTGGCAAGGGATACAGTGATTAGCGGCAAAAAGTGGCTGGCCATATTTAAACAGGCTGGTAGCAGCCCAACTTTTTTCCCATTTTTTGCTGTTTCCCCAAATAATGGAAACCGTGAAGTGTTGAGTTTTAATGCTACCGGGGAAGACGGGCTATGGTTATCGCATGAAGTAATAAGCGGTGGCCATTTTTTAATGCATAATCCCATAGGTTGGGATTATGGTTTTTCCTATACCAATGGTGGTAAATTAATGGCGGTAACCTCTACAACTAATATTTTTAATGAAAACGGGGTGTCTTACAATTCATTGACTTATGCCGCCAATACCGAGATCACCTCATCTGGTTCAATTACTGAAAGCATTAAATATCAAACTTATGGTCCACTTCTGATAGAGCATACACTGGATAGATATATTACAGCTACAGATTCGCATGAAATTACCCGGTGGACGTTGGTGAGTTTTCATGATTAGTATTTTAAACCACTTTTATTGTTTTTTTGGTGAAATGTTGAAAATTGGGACCGAGGCCGGGATTTAAGAATTGTTTTTATGTACAATTGAAGCGTGCCAAAGAAGCAGGCCCCATCAATTTAAGGATGATTTTTTATATCAATCCGAATGGAAATGGTTAAAACCATTTGTGGAGAATTTGGTGTCTCTCATAGCCAACGGTTTAAACATAGCTGACGGTTTAAACCGTCAGCTATGTATGTGGCCAATATCCAAAAACCGTTTTAACGGTTTGTTTAATTTTGATTAAAATAAATTAATCATCATGCCACATTCATTCGTAAAAATATGGATACATGCCATTTGGGCAACCAAGGAACGGGAGGCATTGGTAAAACCTTCAGTAGAATCCCTGATTCACGAATACATGCGTAGTCAATTTATTGAACTGGGTTGTCCTGTAAGAATTATCAATGGAATGCCGGACCATGTTCATTGCCTTTTCCTGCTCAGCCGGGAGAAATCAATTGCAGATGTCATTAAACAGGTAAAAGGGAGCAGCTCTCATTATGTAAATGAACAAAACCTTATTGCAGAAAAATTTGCCTGGCAAACCGGGTATGCAGCATATTCAGTAAGTGAATCCCAATTGGGAAAGGTTTTTCAATACATTAAAAATCAGAAAGCCCATCATGCCAAAAAATCATTTAATGATGAATACAATGAATTTTTAAAATTGTATGGTTTTGAAGAGGGATAGATGATCTTAGAATAAATGGTTAAAACCATTTGTACAAAATCGGATGTTTCATCATAACTCATGGTTTAAACCATGAGTTATGTAAACCATGAGTTATGTAAACCATGAGTTATGTAAACCATGAGTTATGTAAACCATGAGTTATGTAAACCATGAGTTATGTAAACCATGAGCTATGATGAAATACGGTTTTAAACTGTATTACTAAGACGCATTTTGCGGATCTTTCTTTCTTGCCAATTATTGTTTTATCACTTTTAGTGTTTCTTTATTAGCTAAACTTATAAGGTATATACCGTTCACAAATTCTCTCAGGCTGATGGGCTGGGTGGTTGAGCTAATTTTTATTCGTTTAAGCAGTCGGCCATTTATATCCCTCACTGTAGCTTCTGTGCCAACCTGTGAAGCATCACCAACCCTTATGTTTATAATGCCATTAGTTGGGTTGGGATACACAATCGTTGGGGTAGGTTGACTGATGCTGTTGTAAGAGAGCCGTACAACCGATGAATGTTTAAAATTATTATCAAGGTCCACCTGTTTAAGGCGATAGAAGAACACCTGCCTGTTATATTGATCAATATTCCTGTCCCTGTACTCATAGTTACGGGTGGTTGAGCTATTGCCGGCTGCCGGAATTGTTGCTATTTGATTAAATTCAATTCCATCAAAAGATCGCTCCAACCAAAACTCTTTCGAGTTCTGTTCGCTGGCAGTGCCCCATTTCAAGAGGTTGTCTTTATCCTGGTTAGTTCCGTTAAAATAAAGCCAGGATACGGGTAACGGCCCGCCAAGTTCATAACACTGTATTACGTTTGCCCGCAATTCTTCTGCATTGCCCACCCGGTCTGTAGCCAATACAAAGAAGCAATAAGTATGGCCCGGGGGCAAAGAGAAGGTGGTGTCCGTACGTTGTATTTTAGGGAACAATACCGTGTAATTTATTTGGTCTTCCGATACATATATGGTGTAAAAGTCAATTCCACATCCATTCATATCATCTGCGCCGCTCCAGGTGAGTGTTATAGGATTGTTGCCATTGCCGGTGATGGTATTCATCTGGCTAACGGGTGGCAAAGCATCAATGGTATTGGTATAGGTATTGGTGGGTATGGTATCATTTTGGTCAAATACAATAAATGCTTTGGCGCCTATCGTATCTAAAGTTTGCGCATCTGTTTTTGGTTTAATACTAAAGTTTACAAAGCCATGGCCATAAGTTGACTGCGCAGTATCCTGCAAAAACAGGAAGCCTGCATTGGGATCATCCGGTGGCAGCAAGGTATTGGGATCAATAGCCTGGAACTCCCAGAACAACTGGTGATTGGTTATATCATAACCTGCAGTAAGGTCCACAAATACACCTGTAGAATCTACTGCATCAAGCCGCTGGTAATAGAATGAGCGGCCCAAAGGTATTTCAAAACTTTGGTTATTAAAGCCCACGCTGCCCAGTTCAAAAGTTGCCGCATCCTGCTTTGGTTCCACCGGGGATGTTATTTTTATATAACGGGCACGGGCAGAGGCGCTGCTGTCATTTTCAAAAAGTATGGTATAGGGCATGCGGTCTTTTACACTTACCCAGGCTTTATCGGGCTTACCAGCAGGACCGATGATTTCGTTGGGGTCAAGTGGAGCCTTTACCCACATTTGTTTTTCTTCATCCCAAACCCAGCGAAACTTCTTTGTAGTACCGGCCGGTGGTGAACAAGGGTCTGTTGGAGTTTGTAATTCATTATAAGGAACACCATACATCATAAAAGCGTAAAAATTTCCTGA
>JAFDZZ010000028.1 GCA_018266715.1 Bacteroidota bacterium | reverse complement strand
CGCACCGGGCAATGCCACATCGCTGGGCTGGCACAACAATGGCAGCACCGATTATAATATTACAAGAGGTAACAACGTATGGGCTACCGAAGACAGGGCCGGAACAAATAGTTCAACCATTATTACCCCTACCGGCATACCGGCTACTTCCACAACGGGACCCGATCCTTTAAACTTTCAGTTTGCACCTAATTTTAGTCTTGATCCAACCAGCCCAAATTACCAGCAATTTGCCATAACTAATTTATTTTATTGGAATAACATTATTCATGATATTACCTATCAGTACGGTTTTACAGAACCTGCAGGAAATTTCCAGGCCAATAACCAGGGCAGGGGCGGTGCTCAAAATGATTATGTAATTGCAATAGCTCAAAGCAGCACCGGAACTAATAATGCCAATTTTGCAACACCTGCCGATGGCTCAAGGCCCCGTATGCGCATGTATTTATTTGATGGCCCGGCCAATGTGAAGGTAAACGCACCAGGTAGTATTGCCGGAGACTATGCTGCAGTAGAAGGAAATTTTAGTACCGCAAACCAATTGCTTAATGTAGGCCCGGTAACGGCAGCTGTGGTGTATTACGATGACGCCGCAGGTACAGCTCATGAAGCCTGCAATGGAGCTCCGGTAAATTCCATTACCGGTAAAATTGTTTTAATAAACCGGGGCAATTGCAACTTTACCGTAAAAGTTTTGAATGCTCAAAATGCACAGGCTGCCGGGGTTATTATGATCAATAATGTACCCGATGCACCCATTATCATGGGCGGTACGGACAATACCATTACCATACCGGCCGTAATGGTATCCCAGGCCACAGGCGCCTTGCTTATTGCCCAGCTTGCAAATGGATTGAATGCTACTTTAAGCCGCAAAAGAGTGGATGGCGATTTGGATAATGGTATAGTATCCCACGAATTTTTTCATGGCGTAAGCAACCGGCTTACCGGAGGCCCGGCACAATCGGGTTGCTTAGCCAACGCTGAGCAGGGCGGTGAAGGATGGAGTGATTATTTTGCTTTAATGGCCACTACAAATTGGGCAACCTCATCTTTAAGCGATGGCGTTATACCCAGGCCAATTGCCAATTATGCGGTGAGTTTGCCTACAACCGGATCAGGTATCCGTAACTATCCCTATTCTACCGACATTTCAGTAAACCCTCTTACTTATGCCAACATGGGCGTAAATCCTATTGGTACCGAATCTCATAATATTGGAGAAATATGGTGTGCAGCCCTGTGGGAAATGACCTGGGGAATAATTCAACAGACCGGAAACATCAATCCAAATCTTTTTGATGCCGGCTCAACTGCAGGGAATAGTGTTGCTTTAAAATTGGTAATTGAAGGGCTTAAATTGCAGCCTTGCAACCCCGGATTTATTGATGCCAGGAACGCCATTCTAAAAGCAGACAGCCTTATATACAATGGAGCCTATAAATGTGCAATTTGGACGGCTTTTGCAAAGAGAGGAATGGGCTATGGAGCCATTCAAGGCAGTTCCAACAGTGCAACAGATCATGTTGCCTCTACATCATTACCCCCGGCGGCATCCATTACCACACAGCCGGCCGATGCCAATACCTGCGAAGGAAATACCGTGAACTTTACTATTGCCACCACAGGTATGGTGAGCAATTATCAATGGCAGGTAAGTACCGATGGTGGCACTACCTGGAATAATGTTTCCCCGGCAGTTAATGCCGCAACGCTTACTTTGAATAGTGTTACACTTTCGATGAATAATTATAAATACCGGGTAATTGTAAATGGAGGATGCCCAAATAACCCGGTAACATCAACTGTTGTAACGCTCAATGTATCTTCATCATCATTAAGCGTTACCACTCAACCCTCAAATACCTCTTCCTGTGTGGGCGGTACAGCAAGTTTTACTGTAGCAGCCAACTCCGGTTCGGTAAATTATAACTGGCAGGTAAGTACCGATGGCGGTGCAACCTGGAACAGCTTATCGCCGGCAGTAACTACGGCTACTCTTACGTTAACCAATGTTACGGCAGCAATGAATAATTATCAATATCGTGCCGTTATATCCTCTTCCGGCGGAAGTTGCGGCACATCAAGCATCAATACCAATGCGGCTATATTAACTGTGGGCACTAATTCGGTTTCGGTTAACACGCAGCCTTCCAATACGGCTGCATGCGTGGGTAACAGCGCCAGCTTTAGTGTAACCGCCAGCGGAACTTCGTTAACCTACAACTGGCAGGTAAGTACCGATGGCGGAACCACATGGAACAATTTGTCCCCTGCCGTAACAACGGCAACACTTACTCTTACAAACGTAACTGCCGCAATGAACAATTACCAATACCAGGTTGTTGTAACCGGAAGCGGCTCATGTGGTAATACCGTTACTTCTTCGGCCGCAGTATTATCGGTTACAGGTCCGGCATCCATAAGTGCTCAACCAACTGCTGCAACAATTTGTGAAGGGGGCAATAATAACTTTTGCGTAACCGGCCAGGGTGCAGGGCTCAGCTATCAATGGCAGGTAAGCACTACAGGTTGTAGCGGGTCTTTTACCAATATTTCCGGCGCTACGGATAACTGCTATAATTTAACCAACGCTACTTTGGGCATGAACAATAATGCATACCGGGTAATTGTAACCGGCGCTTGCGCCCCTTCCGTTACCAGTGAATGCGTGGTTCTAACGGTAAACAGCGCCCCGGTATTTACTTCACAACCCAATGCCGTAACAGCATGTGCAGGTACAAACGCTTCCTTTAGTGTAACCGCAAGCGGATCAAATATTGCTTATAACTGGCAGGTAAGCACCGATGGCGGAACTACCTGGACCAATCTTTCCCCTGCGGTAAATAATCCTACACTTACTTTAAATAATGTTACTGCTGCAATGGATAATTACCAGTACCGGGTACAAATGACGGGCTCCGGAACCTGCACTACACCAGTAATTTCAAATGCCGTTAGCTTATCGGTAAATACGGCGCCCGTTGTGGCTACCCAGCCTGCCGATGCCAATGTTTGCGATGGGGCAAATGCAAGTTTTACCGCTACCGCCAGCGGCACCGGGCTCAGCTATCAGTGGCAACAAAGCCCCACAGGTTGCAATGGAACCTTTACCGATATGGCAGGAGAAAATGCAGCAAGCCTGAATATTACAGCTGTTACCGTAGCCCAGGAAGGATATGCCTACCGTTTAGTGATAAACGGCAGCTGTACACCTTCAGCCATTAGTAACTGTGCCAAATTGCATGTAATTGTTCCGGCAAATATTACCACACATCCTGCAGATGAAACGGTATGTGAAAATGAAGGCGCCAGTTTTTCTGTTGAGGCCAATGGTGATGGTATTATCTATCAATGGCAGGTAAGCAACGATGGTGGAACTACTTATACGGATATTAGTGGAGAAACGGGCACAACGCTAACCCTCTCTGCAGCAACATTGGCCCAGCATCAAAATAAATACCGGGCTGTTGTATCCAATTGCAGCAGCAATACCACAATTTCTAATGCTGCAACACTTATCGTAAATGCTAATCCTGTTGTTACAATTTCGCTCTTGCCCAATGCCAGCTCACCGGCGTCAATTGAGGTTACCGGTATTGCACCTGCAGGCACATATAGTTATGTTTGGTATAGCGGCACCCAGGTAATAACCGGTCAAACCGGTGCAACCATTCAACTGGCTCCAAACCCAGGAATTTCCGGCAGTATTATTGTAGTAGCTACCAATAGTGTTACAGGTTGCACAGCTTCATCCAATGCGTTAACGGTGCAAAGAGGTAAATCCGATGTATTAATTGTTTACACAAATCCAAACAATGGCGATTTTGAAGTAATGTATAATGAATCCAACTTTGTATCCGGTAAAAGATATATTAATGTGTATGATGCAAAAGGAGCAAAGGTTTTCAGCAAAGTATATGATATTACCCTCCCATATCAACGTATGAAAATTAATATGGGAAGTGCCGCAAACGGTGTTTATACATTAGAATTATTAAAGAAAGACAATACCCGCTTAGGCGCTGCCAAAATTTTTGTGCAGCATTAACTTTTTAAAATTTACATTTTTAGAGGTACAGGCCATGCAGCTTGTACCTCTTTTTTGTTTTGTATATTTATGGTATGAAGCGGATATTTTTTGTTTTTTGCCTGGTTGTGTTTGTGGCTTTAAGCAGTTTTTATACGGGTAGTTATTCCGCATCAGAAAAACAAAAGGCGTTATTGGGGAAACAGCTTTTCTCCGAAAAAATTTTATCCAAAGATTCCAGCATTAGTTGTGCAAGTTGCCATAAGCTGGAATTTGCCTTTGCCGATACTATGGCCTTTAGCATTGGCATAAATGGAAAACTTACCGGAAGAAATACGCCTTCGGTACTCAATATGAAAAACAGGCCTTATTATTTTTGGGATGGCCGGGCCAAAACCTTACAGGAGCAGGCTTTAATACCTTTGGAAAATCCCAATGAAATGGATATGCCGGTAGCGGAAGCCCTAAGGAGATTAAATAAATCGGGTAAATACAGGCAACTTTTTTACAAAGTTTTTCGCCAAAAGCCCAATAAAAAAAACCTTGCAGAAGCCATTGCCGCTTATGAAAAAACACTGGAAACCATAAACAGCCCGTTTGATGACTGGAGCAATAATATGGGTACACTTACCGCACAGGAAGAAAGAGGAAGGCAATTATTTATCGGCAATAAAGCCAAATGTTTCAATTGCCATATTATGGAAGATTTTACCGATGACGAATTCAGGAATATTGGCATGTTTAACGGCAAAGAGTTTAACGATTCCGGAAGGTATTTAATTTCCAAAAACCCGGCAGACATAGGAAAATTTAAAACTCCCGGCTTAAGAAACGTGGCTGTTACGGCGCCTTATATGCACAATGGCCGGTTTAAAACGCTGGACCAGGTGCTGTCTTTTTACAATAATCCGCAACTATTTGTAGATGACCCGGAAAATATGGATTCACTATTACGAAAACCACTAAACCTTACCGTACAGGAAGAAAAAGATATCATTGCCTTTTTACATTCGCTTACCGATAAAGTCTATAGTAAAAACAAGAGGCATTAACAAAAAATTAGGCATTATCTTAGCTATATAAAAAACGATTTTATTTTATTTGTATAAATAACACTTATAACATGGAAACAGCAAAACCCAAAATTTTACTTTGCGAAGACGATACCAACCTGGGCATGGTATTAAAAAATTACCTGGAGTTGAACGACTATGATGTAACGCTGGAAAGGGATGGCCGCCTTGGGCTTGCCGCTTTTCAAAGGGAAAAATTTGACATTTGCCTGCTCGATGTAATGATGCCCAATATGGATGGCTTTACCGTAGCGGAAGAAATTAGGGATATTAACCCCGATGTTCCCCTGTTTTTCCTGAGCGCCAAAACCATGAAAGACGATATCATTCAAGGCTATAAATTGGGCGCCGACGATTATATCACCAAACCGTTTGACAGTGAAGTGCTGTTGCATAAAATAAAAGCCATTTTAAAGCGCAACGAAGAAATTCATAAAGAAGAAGCCAACGCCGAATTTGACCTGGGCAACTACCATTTTAACCCACGCCTGAGGGAACTGAGCGTTAATGGCAAAGTACAAACCCTGTCTCCAAAAGAAAATGAACTCCTTAAAATGCTTGCCGAATATAAAAACGATTTATTACCCCGGGAAGCCGCCCTCAAAAAAATATGGGGCAGCGATACCTATTTTAACGGCCGCAGTATGGATGTGTATATTGCCAAGCTTCGCAAATATTTAAAAGAAGACAGCAAAATAGAAATTGTAAACATACACGGCAACGGCTTTAGGCTGGTGGTGCAGGAGTAATTTGCTGATTAACATAATATTATTTAAACTACCTCATTTGAGGTATTTTTTTTATGTTTTTTACTAAGTAGGTTTGGGGTGCTATTATCAACTGGTTTTATAAGTTTTTTGCTTACACTTTGAAACTCAAGGCTGCTACCAAAATACCTTTTTAAATTTTTAAAAAATTTTGTTATGCCTAAATATGTCATTGAAAGAGAAATTCCCGGCGCCGGAAAATTATCTGCCGAACAATTGAAATCCATTTCGCAAACCTCATGTGGCGTACTGACTAAAATGGGTACGCAAATTCAATGGATGCATAGTTATGTAACCGGCGATAAAATTTACTGCGTTTATATAGCGCCCAATGAAGAAATGGTAAGGCAACATGCCAGCCTGGGTGGCTTCCCGGCAAACCGGGTTTCGGAAGTGGCGGAAATCATTGATCCCACAACGGCAGAGTAAAACTTTGGATTGAATAGATGCAACTCATTTAAAAAGCAAACGCAAATTTGCATTAGCCAACGTATATTGTAGTTTTTATTATTTAATGAAAAAAGAAATTAATAAAAAAGAAGATATAGGGTTTCAAAAACTTTAAGCTAATGGTATCGTAACAATAAAATTGCTTCCCTTACCCAATACGCTTTCTGCTTTTATATGTCCTTTGTGCGCTTCAACCATTGTTTTTACATAGCTCAATCCAAGTCCAAAGCCCTTTACATTATGTACATTGCCGGTATGGGCTCTATAAAATTTTTCAAAAATATGGTTTAGCGTTTCTTTGTTCATACCAATGCCATTATCACTAATTTTTATGGACAAATCTTTAGGGTTGCTAAATGTTTCCACGGTGATCACCGGTTTTTCTTTTGAATATTTTACGGCATTATCCAGCAGGCTGTTGATTAAATTGGTAAAATGCACTTCATCGGCAAAAATGCTGTCTTTTTCCGCATCGAGTTTTACCAGCAGTTCGCCGCCTTTTTCCTGCACCGGCAGGCTTATGTTGTTGATAGCTGTGCGAATAAGTTGATGAGCAGAAAGTTTAGCAAGGTTTAAATTTACCTCCTGCTTATCCAGTAAGGCGGCTTGTAAAATGGTTTCCACCTGCTTATTCATCCGCTTGTTTTCTTCTTTTATAATTCCTGTGAAATAATTGGATTTTTCTTTATCTACCGACACTTTTTCATTACGCAAGGCATCCACAGCCAGCGAAATGGTGGCCAGCGGGGTTTTAAACTCATGCGTCATGTTGTTGATAAAATCATTTTTAATTTCGCTGAGCTTTTTTTGACGAAGCAATGTTCTAATGGTAAGAAAAAAGGCGGTTGCAATGATGATGGTAAATAAAATGGCGCCAATTATAAAAAACACCAGCTCTTTTAAAATAATGGACCGTTCATGCGGAACAATCACCACCAAAAATTCTTCGGCAGTTAAATTTTCCATGCTGCTTCCGCTGGAGCCCTGTAACGGGATGCTGTATAATTTATTGTTCAGCGTATCCGAATAGTATTTAAAAAAATGCTCACTTTCCACCTGGTCGCCGGACAATGAGTTTTCAGTAACGGCAAACTCAAAAGGTACATCCGAAAGCATATTTTTATTAAAAGCCGTGCGGATGATATCCCTCATTTCAGCTTTGGAAAAACGCTGTATAACCGAAAGCCGGGTAAAATCCATCAACAACTTTTCCTGGCCCAGGGTAATGGGTTTTCTTAAATACGGAAGGGGGTTGGCTTCTTCCACCATCCGGGAAGCCGCTTCACCCGTTGCTTTAACAATGTTTTCAAATAATTGTTGCTCTTTAATTTCTTTAGCGCTCTTCAACCATAAAAATTGAAAAAAGATTAATCCCAGTAAACTGATGGTTATTAAAACCGTGATGATGGGAAAAATTTTTCGCATACGTTATGGCAACATTTTTCGGGTACGCAAATGTACTATTTGTAATGCTTTAAGAAAAAACCAATTCTGCCTTTTGGGTTAATGTTAACGAATAAATAATTTTTTTGGACAGGTTGTTGTGCCCCATTTTGTTTTGCTCATTTTCTTTTAAAGTTATACATTAGGGGTATGATAACGCCGCAACCGGGTACCTTGCTTATTGCAGATCCGTTTTTAAAAGATCCTAATTTTTTACGCACCGTAGTATTCTTGTGCAGGCACAACGAGCAGGAAGGCAGCTTTGGATTTACCCTTAACCGGTTATACGACCTTACGTTGGGTGAATTGATCCCGGAAATGGAAGGCTATGAACTACCTGTTTTTATTGGCGGCCCCGTACAAATGGATGCGCTCCACTATATTCACCAGTATCCGGAATATTTTGATGACTGTGAAAAAGTTGAACAAAATATTTATTGGGGCGGTGATTTTGAAAAAATGAAATCCCTCAT
>JAFDZZ010000027.1:8301-8967 GCA_018266715.1 Bacteroidota bacterium | reverse complement strand
GTCAAACCGCATACGGGTTAAAAAGTTTTTTAACTCCTCCACATCGTTTCGGGTTTCCCCGGGAAAGCCGGCAATTAATGTTGTTCGCAGGCAAATTTGTGGGATGCGGCTCCTGATTTCAGCAATCAGCTCTTCCATTTCTTCGTGGGTAATTTGCCTCTTCATTGCATGAAGCATGGCGTTACTGGCATGCTGCAGCGGCATATCAAGATAATTGCAGATATTATCCCGCTCTTTCATAACGTCAATAATTTCCAACGGAAACTTGCTGGGGTAAGCATAATGCAACCTGATCCAGTCCAACCCTTCAATATCGGCAAGGGCATGTAACAATTTGGGTAATGCTCTTTTTTTATAAATATCCAGGCCATAATAAGTGAGTTCCTGGGCAATGAGCATAATTTCCTTAACGCCCATTTGAACCAGCCGCTTTGCTTCATCTACCAGGCTTTCAATAGATTTACTCACATGGCCGCCCCGCATTAAAGGGATGGCACAAAAGCTGCAGGTTCGGTTACAGCCTTCACTTATTTTTAAATAGGCATAGTGCCGGGGGGTTGCCAGCAATCGTTCGCCCAATAATTCCGTTTTATAATCTGCATTAAATTGCTGAAGAATTAAAGGCAGTTCCATCGTTCCAAAAAAAGCATCCACTTCCGGTATTTC
>JAFDZZ010000027.1:0-8259 GCA_018266715.1 Bacteroidota bacterium | reverse complement strand
CCTTTTCTTTTTAATTCCACATTTTGAAGAATAGTGTTGATACTTTCTTCCTTTGCCTTATCTATAAAACCACAGGTGTTAATGATTACAATGTTATGGTCTTGTTTGGGGTTTTCATGAACCATATCAATATCATTGGCCCTTAATTGCCCGCCCAGCACTTCACTATCCACCATATTTTTGCTGCAGCCCAGGGTAATAATATTTACCTTATCTTTTTTTAAACGGCCCGATTTCATAATTGCCGGCAAAGATATTATAAATTACCGCAAGCCCTTGTATCTTGAAGAAGCAGGGGTTAGGCTACCCGAAATTTTCTTTAAAATAAAATGGCCAAAACATTAAAAAATAAGGTAAAATATTAGTTAATTTTGCGCCTTATATGAATTACACTGAACCCACTACACTAAAAGTAGCTATACTGGATCTGTACGAAGGAGTGGAAAACCAGGGTATGCGTTGCATACGGGAAATATTAAACCAGTTTGCAGATAGTAACCATTTAAATTTAGAGAAGACCGAGTTTGATGTGCGCCTCAGGCATGAAGCTCCGGGCCTTGACTTTGATATTTACATCAGCAGCGGCGGACCGGGAAGCCCACTGGATACGGAAGGCAATGATTGGGAAAAAAAATATTTTGGCTGGTTAAGCGCCGTTGAAGCTTACAATAATAATGAAGCCAATGTATTTTAGAAAAAAGTGTTTTTCATTTGCCATTCTTTTCAATTGCTGTGCCGGCATTACGGAGTGGGCAATGTAACTAAAAGAAAAAGTACGGCCTTTGGCGTTTTCCCGGTACATTATCTTCCCGGTGCAGAAAATGAGCAGATCTTTTCCGGCTTAAAAGACCCTTTTTATGCGGTGGACAGCAGGGATTACCAGGTAATTCAACCCAACCATAACCGGTTGAGAGAAATGGGCGCTCAAATATTAGCCATTGAAAAAGCCCGGCCCCATGTGCCTTATGAAAGAGCCATAATGGCAATACGGTTTAACGAAAATATGATTGGCACTCAATTCCACCCGGAAGCCGATGCCATTGGTATGAGCCTGCATTTAAAAACCCCTGAAAAAAAGAAAACCGTTATTGAAAATTACGGGGCAGAAAAATGGCAAAGTATGATTGAGCAACTCAACGACCCCGATAAAATTATGTGCACCTATGCCCATATTTTACCTAATTTTTTACACGAAGCCGTAGGCAAACTTCAACTTGCTGTATTATAACTCTTTGATAAATTACACATTAGGCGCCAACAATATTTTCCTCCATTTTCTTGCATTTATAGAACCTGTATTTTAACTTTGTAGCCTTGGGTACAGTTCCCTTTAATCCATCTTCTTACCCGAAAGACTTCCCCACTTAGACCAGTTTCTATAAGGTATTCTGTCAAAATACCAGTTAACCATTGTTTACACCTAAAACCGTATGTTTTGAAAAAACAGTTTACCATATGTTTTTTAGCCGTAGTCTTCTGCCTTGGATCAAATGCCCAGAAATACACTGCCTTTGATATCATTAAAGCCTCGGGCCAATCCGTTGAACGGTTTAATGAATGGCTTAAAAAAAATAATTTCACACCGGTATTATCCGATGTAAAGGGTGAGTTGAATTACAGCTACCAACCCGGTAAAAAATCAAAAGACCGCACCCGCAGGGAAATCACTTTTTTCAGCAAGGAAAAAAATCTTTGTTTTTCTTATAAAACTTTTTCCGAAAAAGAATTTACCGAAATGCTTGATAAGCTGGGTAATGCCGGCTTTAAAGGTAATACCCAAAAAAAATTATTGGAGCAGGAGCCGATCTTTTTGCAAAAAAACAACCTTAGCCTGTATATTTCCGCAACAAGGGTAGATTCTGCAAAGCAGTATGCTTTTGTGCTGAGAAAGTTTACCCTGCCCAACGAAATACAATATGCCGAAGACTTGTTGCAGTTTAACTCACATGAAATGCTGAGTTACTATTTTGGGGAGAGAAATGTAATCAAAGATTTTTATTATTTCCAGGACAATGAAATCAGCAAATGTTCCGTACTTTTTCCGCATACTGCAAGGCAGGCCATATTTATTTGGGGTGATGAAGAAAATAATTTTCAGTTGCAAAAACTGTATATCGGCGGCAACTTAAAACCTACACAGGAAAAACAGGAAAATACCATTGGCCAAAATCTTTGGCGCTCCAAAAGCGGGCTGCAAGCCGGTATGTCTGTTTACCAATTGCGGATGCTAAATGGTGCCGATTTTAATATCGGAGGGGGCAAATCGGTGTACACCGGCCTGGTATTTGGCAATGGAGAGGGAAAAATTAATTTTGAAAAAGAAAATATAATTTTAGGATGCATCAATTGCTATGATGATGTATTTGCCCAGGCCAGCCTCGTAAATTCCGATGATGCCATTAGGGAGCAACGCATCATGTTTATTCAAACCATTATACTGGAGCCCTTTGATGAAACAGAGTTGGGTATTACACAACGGGCATTTTAAAAAACTATTTATCTTTCTTTTTTCTTTTCAGGGTAATTGCGGCATTTTTTCTCAGGTCGCCTGAAAAACGGATTTCCTTTCTGCGGTTATCATAGTCCACAATCAGCAATCCGGAATTGGGTGGTAAAGAACCCAAGTTTTCGGCATACATCACCAGTTGAATAGAGTCTCCCAGTTCGGGTGTTATATAAATGGTTTTGCGAAAAGCGCTGGCCGTTAATCCCTGCCGGGAAACAATGGCCTGGCCGTTGAGGATTATACTTACGGTATCGCCATCCACTTCCCCATTATCATATAAGCTGATCTGCAGGCTGTCGGATTCTATTACCAGTTCATCAATAGTTTCAATCGTTCTTTTGGAGAGATCTACTTTTGGCCCTGTAGTATTATGCCTTACTATTGGCTTAGGTGCAGGCGGAGGGGCCGATGGTTTCAGCACCTCTGTATTAGCAGGTTTGGGTTTGGGCGCAGCCGTAGGCGGGCTTGCCGGTTTTGGCTTTGCAACAGGCGGCTTTACAACGGCAACCGGGGCAGGTTTTGATTTTACTTCAGGCGCTTTTTCCACCGGTTGGTTCATTTGAATTTCCTTTTGCTTTACTTTGGCAATATTGGGATCAATAGTGGCCACTGAAGAAGAGTCTATTTCCGGCGCTTCTGTTTTTACTATTTCTACTTTCTCAATGGGTTTGGCGGCAAGTACCGGTTTTTGTAAAAATGAAATAGAGTCGGTAAGGTCCATCTCTTCTAACTTAGCCACCAATTTTGTTTCTTCTTTATTACTTTGTTTTTCCAGGTAAACACTTCCTTTTGCTGTTTTAAAGCCCGGTGGGGGTTGGGTAATAAAAGTTCCGGTAAGCAGGTCGCCGTTTAACTCCAAAGTATTTACCTGAACAATTTGCCTGGGTAAATCTTTTTGAATGGTATTGTAAACTAATGAATCATCATATACAATTATTTTGTCGCCCTCTATGTTGAGCAACACTTTCTTCATAGTTACCGTATTTGATTTTACCCCAAAAGTGGTGTAAGAATACCCGCTGAATGTACCTTCATGTTGAGTGATCACTAATTCGTATGGAATCTTTCGTTCGGTACTTTTAAAATAACCTTTCCAAATTCCTGCCAGTCCATTTTGGGGGCTTTGCGCCGTACAAAAAACAGGTGCCAGTATAAATACAACAATTGAGAGCCAATTTTTCATGGGCAAAAGATAACCAATTTAAAAGAAATTTGTAAATACGGTAAAAAAATTAAATACATACTTCTCTCATAAGAAACTTCCAAAGAATTATTCCTGGAGTATTTTATAAGTTTTTAACATTTAATCTACTTTACATATTATGGCACTTAATTTGCAATTATGGGAAGGTCAAATGCCTTAATGCGCAATATCGTTAAACCAAAACTGAGTGGAGCATTCTTCTCAAAAGTATTTAAGTTATGTTCAAGCAAGTTGTAGCAGCCTTTTTTTGCCCGTTGTTAATCTGTTCTTTAAGCTTAAAAGCCCAAACCCACACCCCGAAAGCCAATGTAACCACCTGCTCTATGAGCAACGGTTATTACGAATACCTTCCTGAAGGTTATTGGAATAACCCAAGCCAAAAATTCCCTATGATTATTTTTGTTCCCGGTGCTGCTGAATGTGGCAATGGCACTGCTGCCGATTTGGTAAGGGTGCTTATGCATGGGCCTGCAAGTTTAATTAATTCAGGTACCTGGCCGGGTTCCTTTACTGTAAGTGGCAATACCTATAAACCCATTGTAATTACACCCCAGTTTACCAACCAACCCAGTGCATCGGTATTTAATACGATGCTGGATTATATGGTGAGCCATTATAAAGTGGATATAAACCGCATTTATATTTCAGGATATAGTATGGGAGGGTCTCTTTGCTGGAGTTATGGTGGTAGCAACAGTACTTTTGCCGGCAGAATTGCAGCTATGGTTCCGGGAGCTGGCGCCTATTCTCCCAATAGTGGAATGGCTAATACCATGGCGACAGCCAACTTGCCCGTTTTAGCTATACACGATAATCCTGATCCATCAGTACCCACTCAATGGAGCGTAACCTGGGTAAACTATATTAACTCGGCTCCTGTACCCCCAAATCCATTGGCCAAAGTGGCGCTTATACAAATCACCGGTCACGATCTTACCGAGGGATGGTCGCTCAATTTCAACAATAATAACCAATATAATTTTCCCGGAAAAAATGTGTGGGAATGGATGCTGCATTATAGCAGAAATTATAATGTAGTGCCGGTTACCCTGGTTTCATTTAATGCCCATAAACAAAATAATACCGCTGTATTAAACTGGCAAACGCAAAATGAAGTCAATATCAACGGCTATGAAATTCAACGAAGTTCACATGGTACTAGCTGGCAAACCATTGGCTTTGTACAAAGCAATGGTAATTATGGGCAATACAGTTTTACCGATGCATCCATAATAAACGGCAAAAATTTTTACCGCATTAAAATTATAGATAACAGCTCAACCCAAAGTTATAGCCGCATCCAGTTCCTGGACTTTTCCAAAAAAGGATATTTTGAGCTTACCCCAAATTTGGTTACAGGAAATACCCTGCATATCAGCACCGATTACCAGCTCAAAAATGCAAGGTTAACGGTTTTAAACGCCCTGGGACAAATGGTGGCGCAACAGAATATTAGCGGAACCGGTTTAATTCCTTTAACCCTTTCCCCTATTTCCAGGGGGCTCTATTTTATTGAAGTAAAAAACAAAGAAATTGACGAAAAAAGAAAATTTTTGATAAACTGATTTTTGTAACTATATGACTATCAAAAGAACATCAATCTAACCTTTAAATTAAGGCAATTACTTATACACAATTAAGAAATACAAACAAAAAAAGCAACGAATTGTAATTACCTTGCATCCTCCCCAACCCCCGAAAACACTCACTTACCTTTAAATCCTTAGGGTATAAACCAATATTTCTAAACGAAAAACAATTTTTTATTGTATGAAATCCTTTCGCCTTTTACTACTCAACATTTTAATGATTTTTATTTATTTAAATGTTGACGCCCAAAGTTTTTCTCCAAAACAAAATGTAAACACCTGTCCTATTTCAAATGGGTATTATGAATACCTTCCACAAGGTTATTATAATAATGCCAATGAAAAATTTCCCTTGCTCATTTATATTCATGGCCTGGGGGAACTGGGCAATGGAAGCAGTGATTTAAATAAGGTATTAGTGAGTGGAACCCCTAACCAGATTAACAATGGCCAGTTTCCGGCTTCATTTAATGTAAATGGTCAAACGTTTAAGTTTATAGTAATTGCTCCACAGTTCACCAACAATCCCTGGATTGGACATGTAAATACATTTATTGACTACATCGTATCGCATTATAAAGTAGATGTAAACAGGATTTATCTTTCCGGCTTTAGCATGGGCGGCGGCACTTGCTGGGCCTATGCCGGAGAAAATTTAAGTTATGGAAGCCGTATAGCCGCCATAGCGCCTACCGCCGGAGCCTGGCAACCGAGTTTAACCATTTGTCAAAACATGGCGGCATTAAATATGCCCATCCTCGCATTTCACAATAGTGGTGATAATATTGTACCGGCCTACTGGACCGATTTTTTTGTGGATAACACCAACAATAGTTCCACGCCGCCCACACCAATGGCCAAAAAAATTATTTATAACAGCAATGCTCATTATGTATCACAGGCATTTGAATTAAACCTAAATGCCAATGGCCAATATGATTTTCCGGGAAAAAACATTTACGAATGGATGTTGAACTTCAAAAGAAACACAAATGTGGTTCCCCTGCAACTCCTGGATTTTAATGCCTCTAAGCAACAAAACAAAACCTTGCTTCAATGGCAAACGGCCAATGAGTTAAACAACCAGGGCTTTGAAATACAACGCAGCGCCAATGCCAGTAACTGGACGGTGATTGGGTTTGTAAACAGCTCCGGTACAACTGCCGGCAATTATTCGTTTACCGATAACACACCCCTTCCTAAAATAAATTATTACCGCCTCAGGCAGGTGGACATCAACGGTTCGTTTACCAATAGTGAAATTAAATTTCTTGATTTTTCCAGGGGCAGCAGGCTGCTTTTATATCCAAACCCCGTAGTGAATGAATTAAAAATAGCCTCAGAGACTGCATTAAAAAATGTTCCATTTAAAATTTATACCGCTACCGGCCAACAGGTTTTGCAAACCAAACTTAATGCAGGCGGATTAGCCACGGTTCCGGTTTCCCATTTACCCAAAGGAAGTTATGTGGCAGAAATAATCATCCATAACATCCCCGAAAAAATTAAGTTTATTAAAGAGTAATTTTGTTAGCCTTGTTTCACCCGGCCTTTGCTAAATGCTGCAAAGGCTTTTTTATTTAATATCGGCGTAATTTGCAGGCATGGTAAATATTGCTCAATATCGGTCCTTAATCAATGCTTTTGAACCCCAAAAAGTTCAATTGGTAGCCGTATCAAAACTACAGCCCATAGAAAGCATCCGGCAATTGTATCAAAACGGGCAAAAAGATTTTGGAGAAAACTATGTTCAGGAGTTAGTGGATAAACAGCAGCAACTGCCCGCAGATATCCACTGGCATTTTATTGGTCATCTTCAAAGCAATAAAGTAAAATATATTGCACCCTTTATTCACCTCATACAGGGTGTTGACAGCGAAAAATTATTGGCAGAGATCAATAAACAAGCCCTCAAAAATAACCGTAAAATCAATTGCCTGCTCCAGGTACATATTGCTTTGGAAGAATCAAAATTTGGTTTTTCCATACCGGAAGCTACGGAGCTTTTAAACAGTATCCAGTCTGCATCAACAACCTTCTCAAATATTAATTTGAGTGGGTTAATGGGTATGGCCACATGGACGCATGATGTTGATCAAATAAAAAAAGAATTCCATTCCCTTGCCAATCTTTTCTACAGGTTTAATAATAAATGGCCTCACTTTAATACATTGAGCATGGGCATGACGGCCGATTATAAAATAGCGATTGAAGAAGGAAGTACCATGGTAAGAATTGGCAGCCTTTTGTTTGGAGAACGAAAAAAACAGGTTTAAGAAATCTCAAAACTGTTAAATTTTTTAAGAAAGATATGCATTTAGCCGGCTTGTTGCATCTAAATAGTAACTAAAAGAATAATTTTACCGCATGAACGCCCTTGACAAAGCATTTGAATCGGAAAAAAATCGCAAAGCTTTATTATATACGATTATCGTATGTGCCGGTTTACTGATGCTGTTTTTCATCATTAAATGGAAAAACGTTCCACCCACTCTGCCCATAGTTCAGGATTTAATAGAAATTAATTTAGGCAATAATGAAGAAGGATGGGGGCAAGAGCAACCTCTTATTAAAGGCGAAATGAAACCTACGCCTGAAGAGCCGGTGGCATCACAGCAAACGGCTGCACCCCTTACCCAGGAAGAAGAAAAGGTACAACCTGATGAAAATGCCGAACCCGATGCCGCCCCTGTAAATAAAACCATTAAAACACCCACAAAACCAAAAACCCAAACTTCCGTAGTGCCAACACCTGCACCGGCTCCAAAACCCCAAAAACCAAAAATCACATATAACGGACCGGGTAACGGAAAGGGCAACAATGCCACGGAAGATAATGGCTACAGGTACCAGGGCAATAACCCCAATGGCAAAGGCGATGCCGGCGACCCAAGTGGCGATAAAGATTCTTACGGCAATACACCCGGAGGAAAAAAAGGCGGCCCAAAAATTATTAGCGG
>JAFDZZ010000026.1 GCA_018266715.1 Bacteroidota bacterium | reverse complement strand
CGTTTTACTTTTTGTTTGTTTTTACTGGTAATATCGGCTTCGCAAAGGAGCATCAGGCTTTCAAAATCTTCGCCGGCATCAAAGAGCAACCGCCGGATTGCTGAATCGGTAATTTCTTCTTTGCTTAAACTGATGGGGCGTAAATGGAGCTCCACCATTTTTTTTACAAAACGCATTTTTTCATTCTGCGGCAACTTAAGTTGTGCAAAAATCTTTGGAACCATCCTGCCGCCCACCACCTCATGCCCGTGAAAGGTAAATCCATGGCCTTCTTCAAACTTTTTAGTGGCCGGTTTGCCAATATCATGTAATACGGCGGCCCAGCGCAACCATAAGTCATTTGTTGTAGTAGAAATATTATCCACTACCTGCAGGGTATGATAAAAATTATCTTTATGGCCTTTGCCATCCACATATTCGGCGCCGGCCAGCGCCGGCATTTGTGGAAATATTTCTTTGAGCAAACCACTTTTAAACAATAATTCAAAACCAATTGAAGGTTTATTACTCAGTAATATTTTGTTGAGTTCATCGGCAATACGTTCTTTACTTACAATTTTAATACGGTGTACATTTTGCGTAATGGCTTTAAAGGTTTTGGCCTCTATGGTAAATTGTAATTGGGTGGCAAACCGTATGGCCCTTATCATGCGTAAAGGGTCATCTCTAAAGGTAATACCGGGCTCCAAGGGGGTAATAATACATTTTTCCGACAGGTGTTTTAAACCCCCAAAAGGGTCAATTAAGGTTCCAAAGTCAACGGCATTAAGGCTCATGGCCATTGCATTGATGGTAAAATCCCGCCGGTTTTGATCATCTTGTAATGAGCCGCTGCTTACCTGGGGCTTACGGCTATGGCTTTGGTAACTTTCTTTACGGGCGCCCACAAATTCCACTTCAATAAAATCGGCTGATTCGGCTCCTGCATCAGCCTTGTTGAAAAAATACTTAAACTGGGCCGTGCCAAAGGTTTTGAAAAAATTTACGGATGGTTTTGGATTTAATTTTTCTGCTGTTTTTTCAGCCAGCGCTATACCATCTCCAATACATACAATATCAATATCCTTGGTGGGCCTGCCCAATAGTTTATCTCTTACAAAGCCGCCTACTACCCATGCGTCCATACCCAAATCCCGGGCAGCCCCGGCTACTTTTTGTAAAACCATTAATTCGTTATGGGAGCAGGGTAAATTCATTGGGCAAAAATAAAACCTTTATATTTTCTCATGCTTAAACTCGTACTTGATTTGTAAAACAAATGCCTGCAGGTGCAGGCATTTAAAAATTAAATGGTCCTGTTTTGTTAGGAAGGATTGTTATTTTCCGGTTTTTCCTGTTTAATCAATTTACCAATTCCGGTATCTGCTTTTTTTGCCTTTTGCGATTTTGGAGCAAACATTACATGCATTCTTTTTCCTTCCATCTTGGGCATGCCTTCCAATGCGCCGATATCCTTTAACCGGTCTGCAAATTTCAGCAAAAGGAGTTCGCCTCTTTCTTTAAACATGATCGCTCTTCCTTTAAACTGAACATGGGCTTTTACTTTGTTGCCTTCCTGTAAAAACTTTTCGGCATGTTTGCATTTAAATTCAAAGTCGTGGTCATCGGTATTTGGCGTAAAGCGAATTTCTTTAACCTCGCTGGTTTTAGCTTTAGCCTTCATTTCTTTTTTCTTCTTCCTTTCGTCGTAAATAAATTTATTGTAATCAATAATTTTACAAACGGGTGGATTGGCGCCTGGAGAAATCTCTACCAAATCCAAACCTTCATCCTGCGCCATTTTAAAAGCTTCGGGGGTGGGATAAATACCCGGCGTTACATTTTCGCCTACGAGCCGTACTTCAGGTACTTTTATCATGTGGTTGGTACGGTGTTCCTGTTGTTGTTCTTTTTTAAACCGGGGATTAAACGTTCCCCTGGGTTGCCTGGGTGGAAATGCCATTGAGTTGTTTTAGTTTACAATAGTATTTAGAGTTACAAATAAAGTTAAAAATTATTAGTTCTGGCGGTTATTTCCTGTTTAATTGCAGAAATAAAGGTTTCAATTTTTTGTGTACCGGAGTCTCCTTTTCCATGCTTACGAATAGAAGCGGTGCCTTCGTTCATTTCTTTTTCACCTATGACGAGCATATACGGCACTTTCATTAATTCGGTATCCCGTATTTTTTTGCCAATTTTTTCGTTACGGTCATCAATTTCAGCACGAATATCTGCATTTTTAAGAGATTGCAAAACCGAATTTGCATATTCGGCAAACTTATCGCTGATGGGCAATATTTTTACCTGCAAAGGGGCCAGCCAGGTTGGGAAATTGCCGGCATAATGCTCCAGTAAAAATCCAATAAAGCGCTCATGGGTGCCCAGTGGCGCACGGTGAATAATTAAGGGTATTTCCGGTTGGTTTTGCTGGTTGGTAAACGATAGTTTGAAACTGCGGCTTTGCGCAAAATCAACCTGGTTGGTGGCCAGGGTAAATTCCCTGCCAATGGCGCTCCATATTTGAACATCAATTTTGGGTCCGTAAAAAGCGCCTTCACCTTTTACTTCAGTAAAAGGTACACCGGTTTCAATTAAAACGTTGCGTACCAGTTCTTCGGTTTCCTTCCAAAGTTCGGGTTCATTCACATATTTCTGCCCAAGTTTTTCGGGGTCGTGCAAGCTTAGCCGCATCACATATTTATCAATACCAAAAATTTTAAAATACTTGAGGTATAAATCATTTACAGCTTTAAACTCCTGGGCAAACTGGTCTTTACTGCAATAGATATGTGCATCATTCATGTGCAGGCAACGCACACGCATAAGCCCGAATAATTCGCCGCTTTGTTCATAACGGTAGCAGGTGCCGTATTCCGCAACCCTGTAGGGAAGGTCTTTATAGCTTTTGGGCTCGGCATCAAAAATTTTATGGTGATGCGGGCAATTCATGGCCCTTAAATAGTATTTTTCACCATCCATTTCCATTGGGGGAAACATACTATCGGCGTAATAAGGTAAATGTCCGCTGGTGAGATACATGCTTTCTTTAGCAATATGGGGTGTTACTACCCGCTTGTAACCTGCCGCATTTTCGGTTTCTTTTGCCAACCTTTCCAGTTCTTCAATGATAACGGTTCCGTTGGGCATCCATAAAATAAGGCCCTGGCCAACGTTATCGTCCATGGTATAAATGCCCAGTTCTTTACCCAGTTTGCGGTGGTCTCTTTTTTTAGCCTCCTCAAGCATGGCCAGGTACTCATCCAACTCTTTTTGGGCTGGAAATGTAATGCCGTAAATACGGGTTAACTGTTTATTTTTTTCATCACCTTTCCAATAGGCGCCGGCAATACTAGTAAGTTTAATGGCTTTAATAAACCCTGTATGGGGTATATGTGGCCCACGGCATAAATCCGTAAAATTTCCCTGGTTGTAAAAAGTGATTTCACCATCGGTGAGGTTTTGTAACAAATCCAGTTTGTATTCATCGCCTTTATTGGTAAAATATTCAACGGCTTCTTTTTTGGGCATCGCTTTTCGGGTAAAAACATTGTTTTGCTTTGCCAGTTCATTCATTTTCTTTTCCAATACGGTTAGATCCTCTTCAGTAATTTTTGTACTACCCAGGTCCATATCGTAATAAAAACCCTTATCAATTGCGGGACCAACCCAAAATTTAACGCCCGGAAAAACCGCTTCAACTGCTTCAGCCATTAAATGTGCCGAGGAATGCCAAAAAGTTGATTTTCCATCTGCATCATCCCAGGTTAATAATTGTAAGGAAGCATCACTATTTATTGGGCGGCTGCTATCCCAAACTTCGCCGTTTACTTTAGTTGCCAATACTTTTCGGGCCAATCCCTCGCTAATACTTTTGGCCACATCCATAGAACTTATGCCTTTTTCAAATTCTTTTACCGATCCATCCGGCAGCGTTATCTTTATCATTTTTGTTATATATCGTAAATTTTTTGGGAATGCAAATTTAACGAACTCTTTGCAGAGCAAAAACAAATTGGGAATAACTTTGAAAATTGCTCAAAAACCGCATCAAATATGATAAAACGGCTACTTATTTCCCTTTTTTTTAATGCTGTAATTTGGAACGGTTATACCCAAAAAATAACCGGGCAATGGAAAGGTATTTTTATTGATAAGAGTACCTCAAATATGCATTGGGGAGGCAACCGTTGTGAATATACCCTGGAGCTGGAAACCAATAAAAATGTGGTTAGCGGCTATTCTTATACTTATTTTACTGAAAACGGTAAACGATATTATACCATTTGCAAATTAAAAGGCTTTTATGATAGCCAGACGGGATATGTGGAAGTAAAGGAAATACAACGCACCAAAACCAATGTTCCGGTTAATGTCCATAACTGCTTTCAAATTCATAAATTAAAATATTCCAAGCAGGGAACCGATGAAATGCTGGAAGGCACCTGGATACCGGCAGAAGGACAAAATTGGGATTGCGGCAAAGGCATTACGAGTTTGCGCCGGCGTGTTTTAAATGATATTATTCCCGGATATCGTAAACCGGTAGTTAAAACCAAAGCCCCTCAAAAAACCCCATATAAAACGATAAACAGCAGTTCATTGGTTAAAAATAAAACAGCACAAAAGCCTAATGCAACTACGGTAAAAAAAACCAATTCAACGGTTAAAAAAACGGTTTCAAAAACCCAAACTTCAACTGCAAAAACTACAAAGGAAAAATCGTTATCACCCAAAATTGACCCGGTAATACGCATTTTAGAAGAGCC
>JAFDZZ010000025.1 GCA_018266715.1 Bacteroidota bacterium | reverse complement strand
GTACGGCATTAAGTGGCTTTTGGGTATAATCAGCATCGAGGATGATTAACCCGTTGCAGGAACAAAGCATATTACCATCGTTAATTTTACCTTCAAAGGGGAATAAAAGGCCGTTGCATTCCTGCTCTTCGAGGTCAATTTCTATTGAGGAATCCAGGAATGCCTCTATCTTAACCCTTTCCCTGTAAGCCCAAATGTTGTTTTGCAGCATCTGAAGGTTAGTAGAAGCAATAAACAGCCAGTCGGCATCAATATACAGTTCACCGTTAGTAAAATCAATGCCTAAATTTAAAAGAGGCAGATGGGCGGCAACCTGCCTGCCACAACTTTTTTGTTTTTCAGTAAAAGCAACCGAAGTGGCCGGTATCGTATATTTAAATTGCTGTAGAAAGGTCTGATGTTTCATTTTTCCTTTTGTAGTGTAAACCTACTACCGGAAAAAACGGAATAAAATGCGTAATAGACGGGTGGGCAATAACGATCGGTGAAAAAGGCACTTAACGGATTAGGCTATACGAATCAAACTCATAATAAAAATTTGAATAGTCAACACAGCCCAACTTAACTGTATATTTCATACGAAGCTTTGATAAAAGTGCCTGGCTTCCTGAAGCGCCTTATTACAAAGGGTTTGAAGCCGATGAACCGTTGCCTTGAATAACTCTTCAGAATATTCATCATGCTCCAGCACATCCAGCAGGGGATTTAGCTTTTCGTTTAGGCTAAAAATGGATAGGGTGGTTTTCATATTGTGTGCCTGGCGCCTTAATTCCTTTATTTTCTTTTGCTCCAAAGAATGTTGCATTTCTGCTAATGCAACTGGCATAACTTCTACAAACTGGCCGGTTACTTCTTTTTCAAAAGCCTTATTGCCTTGGCCAACCTCTTCCAGGTAATGGAGGTTAATCATTTCATAAACAAATTCGGGCTGCCCATGCGTTTCTTTTTCTAAAGTGAGTGTTGGTGAATTTTGATGAGCATATTGCTGTATCAGTTGATACAGTTGAGCCTCATGGATTGGCTTTGAAATATAATCATCCATTCCAAAACTTTTGCATTTTTCTTTTTCGCCCGCCATGGCATGGGCCGTCATGGCTATTATGGGAATGTTTAATTGCAGCCTGTTGCGGATGTATTGCGTTGCCGTGTATCCATCCATTTCAGGCATTTGAATATCCATTAAAATAAGCTGGTAATTATTTTTTTCCAAAAAATCAATAGCTTCTTTACCGTTTTGAACCATATCGAAATTTATGTTCCATTCTTCAAATAAATGTTTTAGTAAAAGCCGGTTTAGTTCATTGTCTTCAGCTACCAATATGCGGTTTTGTTCTACACTTTGTTTCAGAAGGGGAATAGAAGTGTTTGCTTTTATCCCATTTTCATTTAACTCATTGGAAACCTCATAAGGGATCCTAATGATAAAGGAGCTTCCTTTTCCTGATTCGCTTTCCACCTTAATAGTACCGTTTTGAAGGTTTACAAGTTCTTTAACAATGGATAAACCCAGGCCGGTACCTCCATACTGCCGGGTAATGGAATCATCGGCCTGCTGAAACCGGTCAAAAATTTGTGATTGCAAATTTTTATCAATTCCCATCCCGGTATCGGAAACCACAATTCCCAATTGTAAGTGTTGATTAGCCATCCCCTTATTTTCAAATTCCATTACTACAGAACCCCGTTTGGTAAACTTTACGCCATTAGCTACAAGGTTCATTAAAATTTGTGTAAGTCTTAAGGCATCTCCAACCAAAACTTCCGGAATACGTTCATCCAGCTTTGTTTTAAGGGTAATTTCTTTTTCCGCTGCTTTACTACTAAACATTTCCTGCACATCCTGCACAATTTTTCGCACCCGGAAAGGCGCTTTTTCGATCCGCATCATACCGGATTCTATTTTTGAAAGATCAAGGATATCGTTAATGATGGATAACAGGTTTTTGCCGGACTGTGTAATATGCTGTACATATTCCCCGGATTTTCCATCCAACTGTTTTTTCTCCAACAGGCCGGTAAACCCTAAAATAGCGTTTAAGGGGGTACGAATTTCGTGGCTCATATTGGAAAGAAAATTTTCTTTTACCTTAACTGCCGCATTCGCTTTTTTTTCTGATTGATTTAAGCGGTCAATTAGTTTTTCCTGCTCTTTAATTTTAAAGGCAATATAGGTAAAGGTAAAAAGCGCTGCAATAATGGCCATTATGGCAATAATTCTCCCCAGGGTTTTGGCTTGTAAAGCATTAAAATCAGCCTCTTTCATTGAGGCCAGTACGGCACTGCGATGCAAGGCATCTATTTGGCTGCATACCCATCTTATGGAATCGGTAATCTGTTTATCCTTATTGGATCTCAACATATTCTCGGCAAATGATTTTCCGCTTAGTCTAAAACTATCGAGGATGTCGGTATCGGTATTAATTTTACGGTTCACCAACTGCTGCAGACTATTCAATTGTGGTAAAATCAAAACACTGCCCGGCATATGGTTTAAACTATCCATAATGCCATTGAGGCTGTTGATTTCTTTGTCAATATGGCCTGTATTAATTTCTGCTCCTCTTATCACCGTACCTTTTACCTTACTTTCCATGGCCAGCACCTCTGTTTGCAAATTTCTCAGGCTGTTATTAATTTCAAACCCATTCATCATTTCTTCGTTACCGTCAAGCAGGCGATTGATACTTCTATTGGAATTAAACTGGAGAAATACAATGAGTAAAACAACTATAATAAAAATAACCGGTATAATATATTTGAAATATCGGCTCATCAATAATTAATACTGCAATTTACGGCAATCATTGTTAACCGTTTGGATGGCGCTTATCTGATTTAATAATACGCATAAAAAATGCAGAAAGAAATATGATATCCGCAATAATAAAAATAATGGGTACTGTAAGCTGCCGGGCAATGGCATGATGATCCATGGTATCTAAAAGCCAATAGAATAAGATTACCAATAGTATGGTTCCGGCTATTAACTCTATAATTTGCATTGTTTTCATTACAGCATTATTGAGTTGAATATTCAACACAACTATATTATTTACGGAAACAAATCTAATGTTAAGCCCGGGCAAGGGGCATAATGAATAGACGGTTAAGTAAAATCTATCGCTAAAAATAAATTTATTACCGTTGGACTATAAAATATTTAACTTTTGATTTAAGGCCGATCGGTAAGCATCGGCCACAGGTACAGGTTTACCATTAACTACCAGGGCGCCATCCTGAAGGGTATCTACTTTTGAAATATTTACAATGTAAGAGCGGTGTACCCGGATAAATTTAGCAGGGGAGAGGCGGCTTTCCACCGCTTTTAAAGTACAATGAATGGCAAAAAATTTAGGGCCCGTGTGTAGTTTTACATAATCACCCATTGCTTCAACATATAAAATATCATCTACTTTTAAACGGCGTACAATATTGGAGTCTCGAATAAACATAAACTCTTCTTCATTTATGCTTACTTTTTCTTTTTTGCTTTCTAAAACTTCTTTTACCCGGTTAATGGCCTGCAGAAACCTCGCTAAGCTTACGGGTTTCACCAGGTAATCAGCCACATTCAATTCATAAGCTTCGGCAGCATAACCGGTTTTAGAGGTTGTAAAAACAATCAGCGGGCTATTGCTACCCAGGGATTTGGTAAGTTCAAGTCCGTTCATTCCGGGCATTTCGATATCGAGCAACAGTAAGTCAACCGGGTTTTCCCGCAAAAAGTTAAAAGCTTCCAAAGCCGATGCACACTCACCACAAACGGTTAAATCCTTTACCTGGCTTGCCATTTGCCGTAGCGTAGTTCGGGCTATTTTATTATCATCTACTATGAGGATATGCATAATTTGCAGGACATAATTTCAATAAATTTTATCCGTGATACAAAATTGTGTGATTTAAAAATAAAAAAAGAAATATTTTACAATCTTAACAGATCATTTAAACGAAACAAAAAAGCCAAAGCGTAAGCCCTGGCTTTAAAGCAATTTACCATAACCTAACTTATTTATTGGGAACCCAGGTCTTTTCTTAAAAAAAGTAATTCGCTCCAGGCTTCCTGTACGCACCTGTTTATATCATCTGAATATGTGTCCAATGCGCCTTCGCCAAAAATGCCTTCGTAAGTTTCTTTAAAAGGCTTACGAAAGCCCGATGCTTTTTCTTTTAACCCTTGTTTAAACCTTGTAACTACAGCATACTGGCTTGGGCCGGATGCATTTGCTGAATACACGGCAACTGATGAGCCTTCTGCAGACCAAACTGCTTTTAAGTTTTTTAAAATGGCTTTTACCTTACCTGTTTTACCTATTTTAGGATAAACATGGGTAACCTGTATTTTATCGGATAAATCAGAAAGGCCAACAGAGCTTAATGATTCTTCATAAACTACATAGCTGTTTGTTGTTTTATCCGTTAGGTATATGGCAATGTTCTTGTTCCAGTCTGCCATATGTGCATCTCCCAAATCTCCACGGTTATCCAGCGCTTCCCAACTGGTAGGGCCTTCTGTAAGCTGGTATCCGCCAAAATCGGGCCCGGATTCTATTGAAAATACACGCCAAGCCACTTCACCGCTATGGTACTTTTTTGCATGAGCTGCAATGGCTTTTTCAAATTCGGCCACTTTATCAATTTTTGGGAAAACCCTTTGAATGGAAATTACATTCTTTACCTGGCTTATTGCTATGCCCGAAATAAGCAAGCCAAAGCAAAAGAAGATTAATTTTTTAAAATAATTAGTGTTCATTTTTTTAAAGTTTAAATGTTTAGAATAGAAATAGAAATTAATTTGGTTTGTTTTTTCTTACCTGGGAGAACTCAAATCTGCCCGGCGTTTAATCACCATTGATTCAAAGTTTTTTTGAGTGGCATTAAATTTCTTTTCCCATAATTTGAAATCTTCTTTGGGAAAAGCCACTTTAAACATTTTAGACCAGTCTTCATCAGCATTGGGTTCAAACGATGCCCATCCGTTTGGCAAGGGGAACACCACGGCTAGCTGGCTGTTGGTTCCAAATGATCTTGAAAATATCTGGTAGTAATTTTTAGACTTATTCAATTTATACATTTCCTTAATTTTTTTTAAGCCGGCATAAAAATCATCTTCCATACCCGGGTTTAATTCAATAAAATAAAGTCCCAGCATTTCAGATTCCATATCTGCCCTATTGGGCGACATATAGCTATCATCGCTCAATACATAATAATAACGTGGGGCATTAGTGCTGACATATTTGCCAACATTATTATCCCAATCCTGGGCATGTGCTTTATCCGTAACGGCCTCAAAACTCTTATCTACATCGGCCCAGGAAGCCAGGTTGCGATATACAAAATGAAATTCACCGGTGCGGTCCCCGGTAAGCACCTGGTAAATATCTATGGCCGCATCGCCGGAGTGAAACATTTTGTTATGTTGTGCAAGTCCTTTTTCAAAATTATCCGACTCATTTTGTAATGGATGCAAAGCAATAACCGTTAGCTTATTTTTTTTACCTTCTTTGTTTTGGGCGCATAGCCACATGGGCAAGGCCAGCGTGAATAGCAGAATTAACTTTTTCATGTTTTTTGTTTTAATATGAATGAATAAAAAGTAATGAACGTTATTTTACTTAAAGCGCATAACTGTATAAGGTTTGCTTTACGGGTTTAAACTCCATGTGCAACTCTTCCCGGGCCAGCTTATTTTGATAAACCATTAAAGGCTCATGCAGCGGTTCAGAAAGGTTCAGCATCCGGTTCAAATCCGAAACCCGCCAGGTTTCGCTGCTCAGTAAATAATTTTTACCATGCAGGCCATTTGAACTTGCCGTTTTAAAAACAGCATGTGCAACATCTCTCACGTCCACAATGGCAAAATAGGCATCTGTTTTAAAAAAGAATTTTATGTGGTCATTGGGTGCAATCATTTTTTGAATAAAGTATTGCATCCCGGTAGACGTAGAATCTTCCCTGCAGGATAAGGATTTTCCAAACACCATTACCGGCGACACCGATGTAATTTCAAAATGCGGATTGGGGTTCTCCTGAATAAACTTCTCTACCAGCTTGTTGGCTAAAAACTTTGCCTGGCCGTATGGGTGACAATCCTGGCTGATAAACTTTTCTTTTTTTTCATCAATGGGATCTTCAGCAGATTTCCCATTGGGTGGCATGGGGAAATTAGCATTGTACGACGCAACAGACGCTATTAATACCAATTTTTTAACCGATGGAGTATTCTTAATGACTTCCAGCAAGTTTTCAGTACCCTTTACAATGGGCTCAAATAACTCTGCCTGGGGATCATGAACTTCCAATTGAAAAGGGGTACCGCAATGCACCACTACATCACAATCCTGCACAAACTTTTCCAATTGATCTTTATGTTCTACCCTTAATTCGGTTAGGTATAAATTGCCCGAAAGTTCTAAGCCGGTTAAATGCCGGTATTTTTCCTCTTTGGTAATATCGGTAACAGAAACTTTTACAACATAGCCATTGTCCAAAAATTCACGGGTGATGTAACTTCCAATAAACCCGGCGCCCCCAATAATGCCAACCTTTTTCATAGCGCTTCTTTTATTTACCTGGTTGTAATCCAGTAGGCTAAATAACGTTTAAAAAAAAGGGGAAAAAAGCAGGGTAGGACGAAACCTGCATTTAATTGTACGAGTACCGGGGTTTATTTACCGTAAATAAATTAGGGATTATAAGGTTTGAAGCCTTTTCAGTAATTCTTCTTTAAGGGGCTTACTTACCGGGATGGCCGTTTTGCCAATTACAATATGGCTGGTGGAGATTTCATCAATTTTTGAAAGGTTGACAATAAAAGAACGGTGCACCCGTATGAAATGTTTTTGTGGTAATTTTTCATCCATATCCTTTAAAGTCATCACCAGCAGGTATTCTTTATCTTTTGCATAGATGCGGCAATAATTACGCTCCGCTTCAATATATTTAATGTCGTTAATTTCCACCTTAAGAAGTTTATCGCTATTGCGCACAAAAAGAAAATCTTTAAGGATATACGCCGTTGAATCAGGCGTACCGTTTGATTTTACAGGGCTTTTTTCCGTTTGAACCTGCAATAAGGTAAGTTCTATGGCCCTTTGTAAATCCAGTTTTTTATAGGGCTTAGATATAAAGGCATAAGGATGGGTAATTTTTGCCCTGTTGTAATGCAAATCATCGGCATTGGCTGTTAAATAAATTACAGGAATATTAAACTCTCCCTGCATCAGCAATGCAGTTTCAATACCGTCTAAATTTCCTTTGAGTTGTATATCGAGCAATACAATATCCGGCGGATTTTGTTTGATGTGCTGCAAAGCTTCCTCGCCCCGTGGAATGATTCCGGTAACATCAAAACCCATTTGGGTTAACTCCAGGGAGATGTTGGCTCCAATAACCATTTCATCTTCCACCACCAAAATTTTTGCCGGTACACCCATTATGCTGCTGTTTTAATTTTAAATTCAAATTCAATTTTTGTTCCGCCATCATTCCGTTCCTGCATGCTTCCATTGAGTTGTTGCGTAAGTAGTTGAATTAATTGCGACCCAAAACCTGTACCACGGGGCAATGTATCCGGTGATTTGCCCACCCCATTATCGGCAACTCTTAAAGTAAGCTTTTCGGGTACAGGCTGAACCAGGCTAATGGAGATCGTTCCATCATTGCGGCCGGGAAAAGCGTATTTAAGGGCATTGGTGAGGAGCTCGTTTACAATTAACCCAATAGGCACGGCCGTATCCACATCCAGCTCAAGCTTTTCCATTGCATAGTTAATCTTCACTTTATCCTCTGCATTAAACGTATCCAAAATGCCTTCTCCCAAATTGATAAAATAATCTTTCATTTCAATGCTTCCCGGTTGATCGCCCTGGTAAAGTTTTTGATGGATAATGCCCATAGATTGAACCCGACTTTGGCTTTCCTTCATCACTTCTTTTGTTGCGGCGTCGTTTAATTTAGCAGATTGTAATGCCAGCAGGCTTTTTACCAACTCCAGGTTGTTTTTTACACGGTGGTGGATTTCCTTTAACAAAAGTTCATTCTGTTTATTCTTTACATCTAACTGCCGGTTTAGACTAAGGAGCAGGTTATTTTTCTTTTTGCGTTTTTGGTAAGAATAAAAGAGTACAAATAAAATGAAGGCAAGCATTACCGCCAGGATAATATAAAGGGTTTGGGTTTTCTTTTGCTGAGCAATGGTGGTTTTTTGAAGAGTAATGGTTTTATCTTTCTTCTCAGTTTCAAATTGCGTGAGCATTTTCGACATTTGCTCATCACTTTTAATTTTGGCCGTACTATCACGCATTTTACGGGCAAGTTTTTGAAAAATCAACGCATTTTTATAGTCGCCCATTTTTTCGTAGATGGTACTCACATGCTCGTAGTTTTCCGTAAGGTTGGAATGGTCTTGAGTTTTTTCCTGGATGGCTATGGTTTTTAGCTGGTATTTTAACGCTTCAGGATAATTTCCCAAAAGCAGGTTGGTTTCGCCCAGGTTAGCATAGCAAACGTAAATACTGTTTTCATAATTTACTTCCTCTGCCTTTTTTAAACATTCCGTATATTCAGCCAGCGCTTGTTTGTAATTTCCCATTCGTTTTATGGCATTGGCCCGGTCATTCATTAAATTCAAAATGCTAAATACAGAAGCATTCATTTGCTTAAAAATATACATTGCAGAATCGTAATAGGTCAATGCTGAAGAAGGCTGGGCCTGGGCAATTTTTACATCTCCTGCGGCTTTAAAGGCAAAGGCAAGCTCCTCCTTTAGTAATTTCTTTTTTGAAAAAACAATATTTTTAAGGGCATAGCTCAAGGCTTCATCAAATCTTTCCTGGCGGAATAAATCTTCCGAAACCCGGTTCATGGCCCCGGAAATTCCTTCTGCATCATCAAGCTTTTCCATTATTTTAAGCGCTTTAAGGTCGGCATCCAGCGCTTGATCTATATTACCTTTACGCTTATATAACCAGCCCATTTTAAAATAAGTGGTGGCCTGGCCTTTGGCATCTTTAATAAGGATATATCCTTTTAAGGCTTTATCAAAAAAGTAAGAGGCAGAATCTAAATTAAGCAGGTTGGCATACATTCGGCCCAGTTTTTCATAAAACCGGGGTTGCCATTGTGCATTTTTTAATTTATCGGAAAGTGCAACACCTTTTAAGGCATAAAATTTTGCTAATTCAAAACTGCTTTTAAAACTTTCATCGGTTAGTTGAGAAATTAAATCCAGCTTTTTTTCATTAGTTTTTTCCTGTGCTAATAATAAATTAAGACTGTCCAGGGTAGGGCCTTGTGATAATGCGGAAGATTGAAGAGCTAATACAAATACTACTGTTAGTAATGTTCTCATTAACCAAATTAAAGGCATTAAAATTAGGGAGTGCCTGTAAATATAGTTAAATAATAAATATTTGCCATATTTTTTTTAAAAACTGGAAGCGGTTTTGATCTAAAATTTATAGACTACGGTTAGCCCGGAGATCAGTAGAGGCTATTTCTAAATAGCGTTAGGTTGTTTTTCTTTTTTTCACCTTATTCTTTATCTCCATCTATCTTAAAACAAAAAAAACTGCAGGGTATTAAACCTGCAGCCAATATTCATGGGTGAATCTTTAACCTCCAATCTAATTATAACTATGCCTTACTTTAATGCTGCAAAATATCTAATATCACCATTCGGGTAAACCTGGATAATTATTCTTTTATTTGTCTTTTGCAAACTTACAAAGTAAGCGTTTTCATCATCAAACTGAGTATTATAAAGCCACATATTGGAATCATTCTGGTCATTATCATTAAAATATAACACTTCCATTATTTTATACCCCTTATAGGTTTTAGCCAAACTCATCCTGGCCTTTTCGGGCAGGTCAGCCAAGGTTTTGATTTGAGTAGTACCCAATAGTTGTGCATTGGCATCATAGTATGCTTTAGTTAGTTTTCCGTTGTTGTTAAAAGTAAAGATGTCGTAATTACTATTCCGTTCGGATTTTAAAATGCTGCTCTTATTAAAATCATTCAAAAACTGTTGCCGGGATTGATAGCTTACATTATTGCCCCTAAGAATCCGCAATTCCCTTTTATCACGCTTTTCACCTTCTTTATAAATTTTTCTTTCATTCTTTGCGGTTTTCAGATCATTTGAAACCATGGTTTCGACTTGTGCATAAACCATGGAAGCCCCCATTAAGAAAGCAACCATGGATAGGATAATCTTTTTCATAATGATTAATTTTAAATATTAATAAAAAAGTTCAGTTTAAAATATAATTTTCCATCCAAACAGGTTTATGTTTTAGAGTAAGCGCTAATTTTTACTAAAATTAAATTTGTAGTATTCGGCTTTTAGAAATATTCGTTGAAGCGGCAATTTGAGTAGGTGATATGGTGATTTGCAATTCTAAAATACTTCCGGAATATATTGTAAGCGCAAGCTGATGCCTGTAAATTCAACCCGGTTTTATGTTGTAAAGCTTTGGCACAAAGTATTTCATAATAAAAAAGCCCTGATGTTGATCAGAGCCTTGTGCCCGGGACTGGAATCGAACCAGCACATCCTTGCGAACGGCAGATTTTGAGTCTGCTGCGTCT
>JAFDZZ010000024.1 GCA_018266715.1 Bacteroidota bacterium | reverse complement strand
TGATATAATAATCCGGCAGTTTACGATGTTGTTTTACATAGGCTACCACCCGGTCTTCCTTCGTCAGTTGGTCTATATCATTAACCGGTGTGATTTTTTTCGATGGCTTCGTATCATGGTCGGTTAGTACTTCAGGCTTCCTCTTCTCTACTATTGATGGCGGGTTGTTGCCGGTATCTACAGTTTTTGAACCGGTATGAGTATTTCTAAAAATCAAGAGCAAAATGATTACCAGCAATAAGCCGATAATCATTATGCTCTTGTAGTCTTTGCTTTTTGTTTCTGTCATTACCCTAAATTAATAAAGGCTAATGAGTTTGGATTATTTAATTTTAAACCGAAAACCCAGGTAAATGATCCGTTCATTTACAGGGCCCCAAACCATACCTGCATCAAAATAAGGCCCAAACGGATCGTTGGCAGAAATGATGATATTTTTTTGGGTATAGTTGGTGATATTTTCAGCACCTAAATAAATATCCCATTTTTTACCCAGGGTTTTAGTAACCTGCGCCATCATTTGAATATAAGACGGTGAATAGTTGGGCATTTGTTTATCGGCAGGGTTTGAAGAGGTATTGGGTATCCTTTTTTTGCCATTCCATTGTGTGGTAAAATCAAATTTCCAATTGGATTCTGTTTCGTAGGCCAGGTTTATAAAGGCCCGGTGCCTGGCAATCAGGGGCTTTAGCAGCGTGCCGCTCAAATAGGTTGTTTTTACATCAAGATAGCGGTAAGCCAGCCGTATATCAAAGCGATCCAGCGGAGAGTAATTTAATTCTGCCTGGATACTGTTGGAATACGATTTTCCCTGTAACGGATAAATATTTACCTGCTGCGTTTGCGCATCTACATCTATTACCGTTTGCTTATCAAAATTGGTACGGTAAGCATCTATACTAATACTTCCATGATTGGTATTGATATGAAATTTATGGGTGAAATTAAGCCCAAAGTTCCAGGCCTTTTCATATCCCAGGCCATAACCATAATTATTTTGCGCCTGAATAAAAAACTGGCGGTTGCTGGCCAGGAGGCTGATATTGTCAGCAAAAATATCGGCTGTTCTAAAGCCTGAGCCTGCCGTAAATCTCATGCTGCTGTTTTTGTCAAAATCATATTTTAAATGCAGGCGTGGCGTTACTAAAAAACCGTATTCATTATGCTGGTCGGCACGTAGGCCGGCAATGGCGGTTAAATTATGAATGGCGCTCATAGTATATTCAAAAAAAGCACCGGGAACGGTTTCTCTTCTTTTAAAGGTTTTATTGATAAAGGTTTCATTTACCTTATCATTTACAAAGCTTAGCCCCGTACGAAATTTATGAAAACTGTTACCGATTATAGATTGGTAAATGAGGTTGCCATAAAGGGTTTGCTGGTTTCCCGAATAGGGCCTTAGGCCATAATAGGCTTGGTTGTTAAAGCTTGTGGCCGAAAGAATAAGGCCCAGGCTTTTGTATTTTTTTTGAGGAAAAGAGTAACCGATTTTTGTGGTGGCGGTATATTGCTCTATATGATAACCCAGGCCATAATGGTTGCTGGTAAATTTATCTTTATCGGGATTGAAATTAATTTCACCGGCTTGTTTTTTGTCATTTACGGCTTTTAAAGCCAATTGGAAAATCCAGCCCTGGCTGTTCATATATTTCCAGCGGTTAATAAAGTTAAATTGTCTTCCTTTCGGCATGTCTAAAAAACCATCTTTGTTATTGTCGTTATCGGCAACGGCCGTGCTGTAATGGCTTAATAAAGCGGTACTCCATTTATCATTTATTTTTTGGGTGAGGTTGAGGTTGGTTTCTAATCTTCCCATATTATTGGCATAGCCGTTCCATAATAATTTTTCGGCTTTATCAGGCTTTTTTTCTTCCACATTAATTTGGCCGCTTATGCTTTCATAACCGTTTACCACGCTGCCAATTCCTTTGGTTACTTCAATGCTTTCCAACCATGTTCCGGGTATAAAATTGAGGCCGAAAATGCTGGCAAGCCCCCGTATTTCAGGCACATTTTCCGTTATAAGTTGAGAGTAACTGCCCGATAGGCCCAGGAGCTGAATTTGTTTTAGCCCGGTAACCCCATCAGAGTAATTTACATCTACCGAAGGGCTGGTTTCAAAACTTTCGGATAAATTACAACAAGCGGCTTTGGTAAGCTCTTTGGAGGTAATGGTTAAGGTGTTTAATGTACTTAAATTAGAAATATAGGTGGAAGGTTTTTTAGATTTCACAATTACCTCACCCAGGTTGCTGGTTGAAGAATTTTTTAGAATTACTTTTATTTCGCTGGCGCTGGTAATGCTTACCGTATCGGATTTAAAACCTACGTAACTAATTACAAGCTGTGTGGGTGTTTTTGTAGTAAACCTAAACACGCCATTAGTATCCGTCATTACCATAGAGTTGTTATGCAGGCTGTGAATGGATGCATTGCGTATGGGGTTAAATGTGCCTTTGTTATTTTCCTCCATTACTACGCCGGTAATAGTTTCACTAGCAGCTTGAACGGCTTCATCATTTGTGCCGGCAGGCCCCGAAGTGCTTTTCCGGTTGTATTTACAGCATTCGGGCAAATTGTTGTAATCGTATTCCGAAGCTTTTACATCATGGGTGTCATGGCCGGCAGCAGCAATTTTTTTCTCAATTTTTAACCGGCTGAGTTTGGTAGAGTCATAGGTTACCGTAAGCATATTGGTTTCTATAACCCATTCGGAAAAATTCACTTTTAATTTATGGGTAACTTCTTCAATGCGTTCTTTACACATTTCGCAACTTCCCAAAACCCGGAAGGTTTCGGTTTTTAAATTATTCTGGCTGTAGGTAAATTGATGAAACAGCAGAAATATAGCAAATAGATATATCGATTTCATGAAATATTTTTTTTGATAAGAAATAGAGTAAGCAGGGCCAATACAACTCATCAAAATCAAATCCTAAAAACGCAAATGAAAATGTTCTTTTCTTGATGAACGGCTTGTGGGGGGCTTTTGTAAGTAGCCGCTATTTGAGGAAGGTTAAAGATAGTATCCTGCCGGGGATAAAGTGATAAAGGATGTAAAGTAAACGTTTTACTCAGCAGGTTTAAAGAAGCATTTTGCTGATCTTTCTGGTCAATATGCAGGTTAAAACTCAACTGCTTGTTTTCACAACAGTTCTTTTTAAAAATTTTTCCCCCGGGCGGTAATACGCTTGATTTTTTGCTTTTGCAGCAGGAGGATTTTTGGGGTTTTATATCGGGTTTTGAGCAACTCTGATGCTGATTGGTAATGGAAACCGATTTAAAATTACCGCAACAATAAAAAAAGTTTACACTCAGCCCCAGGGAGGAAACGCTGTAGCAAACCATTAAAATAATTGCAATAAATTTTTTCACTTCGCAAAATTAAATAAAAAAGTAGGTTTTTTTGTAATAATAAAGGCATTTAACAGTTAAATACCCGTCAAATTGAAAAAAATATACCCCAGGATGATCCGGCTAAGCCTTTCGGAGAAAATATTTGGGTGTAAATGGGTTAAATCATTATAAATTTGAGGGTTTTTTAACAGGGCATAACAATAAATTTTCTTTTGTGAGTAATCAGGTTAATAAGGTATCTGCCGTAGGCCTATTAGTGGCGTTGGGTATCATTTTTGGGGATATTGGAACTTCACCGCTTTATGTATTTAATTCAATTATTAAAGACAGGGAGATCAACGAATCCCTTATACTCGGTGCACTTTCTTTAATTATTTGGACCATCACCATGCAAACCACTATTAAGTATGTAATACTGGTATTGCGTGCCGACAATAAAGGTGAAGGCGGCATTTTTGCTTTATATGCATTGGTGAGGCGGCGGCGTAAGTGGCTGGTAGTGCCTGCAATGATTGGCGGAGCGGCCCTGCTTGCCGATGGTATTATTACTCCGCCTATTACTATTACCTCAGCAGTTGAAGGTTTAAAGGAATTACCCAGTCTTGCAGGATTGGAACAATCCACTATCATTGCCATTGTTATTGGAATATTGGCATTGTTTTTTTTCTCCCAGCAATTTGGCACACATTCCATTGGCCGTTTTTTTGGACCCGTAATGATGGCTTGGTTCACCGTTTTGGGTGTTTTGGGTATTTCGCATATTACCGATGATCTAACTATTTTAAAAGCGCTCAACCCTTTTTTGGGCATTCATTTTTTATTTACCTATCCTGAGGGTTTTTGGCTTTTAGGCGCCGTTTTTCTATGTATTACCGGCGCCGAAGGTTTGTACAGCGACCTTGGCCATTGTGGAAAAAACAATATTCGCATTTCCTGGATTTTTGTAAAATCCATGCTGTTGTTAAATTATTTTGGCCAGGGCGCCAGCCTTTTAAAACATCATACCGGAAAAGTAATGACGGCAGATGTGATTTATAGCGACGGGGTGAATGCATTTTTTGATCTTATGCCGCAATGGTTTATTATACCGGGAGTAATCATTGCCACTTCGGCGGCAATTATTGCCAGCCAGGCCATGGTGTCGGGTTCGTTTACATTAATAAATGAAGCCATACGGTTAAATCTTTGGCCCAAGATGCGTATCAATTATCCTTCGGAAGCCAAAGGCCAATTGTATATACCGGGGTTAAACTTATTGCTTTTTGTTGGATGCGTCGGCGTGGTATTATTTTTCAGGGAATCGGCCAAAATGGAAGCTGCTTACGGATTGGCCATTATTACTACGATGTTTATGACGACCATTTTGTTTGCCAACTTTATGGTATTACGCCGTTGGCCGGCATGGTTTATATATATATTCCTGGGTAATTATATTATTGTAGAAGCGGCATTCTTTGTGGCGCTTATGGATAAATTCAAACACGGCGGTTATATCACGTTATTGATTGGGCTTTTGATGTTTGTGATCATGTTTGTATGGTTAAAATCAAGAAAAATAAAAAACCGTTATGTGGAATTTGTACGGGTGGATGAGTATGTACCCCGGCTGGAAGAGTTGAGTAATGACATGACGGTACCAAAATTTGCCACTCACCTGGTTTATTTAACCAGCGCCAACAACCGCAGGGAAATTGAACATAAAATAATGTACAGTATTTTGAGTGGTATGCCCAAGCGGGCCGATATTTATTGGTTTGTGCATGTAGATACGTTGGATGATCCTTATACGGCCGAATATAGCGTGGAGCACATCATCCCTAATGATATCATACGGGTGGAGTTCAGGCTGGGTTTTAGGGTGGCGCCCCGCATTAACCTCATGTTTAAAAAAGTGGTGGAAAATTTGGTGGCCAATAAAGAAGTGAATATCATGAGCCGCTATGAAAGCCAGCAAAAAAACAATATGGTAGGCGATTTTCAATTTATTGTTATGGAAAAATTCCTCAGCCAGGATAATGAACTGCCCTTTATTGAAAACATGATCATGAAAATTTATTTTTGGCTTAAAGAACTTAGCCTGAGTGAAGAAAAAGGGTTTGGCCTGGAACAAAGTAATGTATCGGTAGAAAAATTTCCTCTTATTGTTGCTCCCGTTAGCCGCCTTAAACTCACCCGGATTTATGATAAAGAAGATGAATAATCCATGAAATCCATTAGCGCCATTGGCTTAAACCAATTGATATTGCAAAAGGGGCCCTACCAGCTTATTGATGTAAGAGAAGCTTTGGAACATGATGATTTTAATATTGGGGGTGACCATATTCCCATGAACGAAATTTTTGAAAACATTCATCGTATTTCTCAAACCCTGCCGGTAATTTTTTATTGCCAAAAAGGGATCAGGAGCGCCATCATCATTCAACGGCTGGAAGAAAAGCTGGGCCTTACCAATTTAATAAACCTTAGCGGCGGTATGGAAGCATGGAAAAAGGCCTTTTAACTTTGCAGATGTATTTTTACTAATTCTTACATTTAAATTACAGCGTAGTGAATCCTTTATTACTCTATATACTGGGTGGTTATTTAACGCTGTTATTCATTATTTACCTGGTGCAGGAGCGGTTTATATTTAAACCCGAAAAGCTCCATCAGGATTTTAAATATAAATACGATATCCCTTTTGAAGAGCTTTTTTTTAATGTGGCGCCCGGTGTTAAAATCAATGGGTTGCATTTTTATAACCCCAAACCCCTTGGGCTCATCCTGTACTTCCATGGCAATACCCGTAGCATTAAAGGCTGGGCCAAGTACGCTAAAGATTTTTACCGGTTTAACTATGATGTGGTATTGGTTGATTATAGGGGTTTTGGCAAAAGTACCGGTAAAAGAAGCGAAAACGAGATGCTGGGTGATATGCAATATGTATATTCAAAACTTGCACAGACTTATTCGGAAGACCATCTCATTGTTTATGGCCGTAGCCTGGGTAGCGGTTTTGCAACCAAAGTGGCTTGTGATAATAATCCCCGGTACCTGATATTGGATTCACCCTATTTTAGTTTTACCAAGGCTATTGAACGCTTTTTACCCATATTGCCGGTGCGTCTTATTTTACGATTTCATTTGCGTACCGATTTATGGTTGAGTAAAGTAAAATGCCATACATATATCCTGCATGGTTCTAGGGATTGGCTTATTCCCATAAGCCATAGTGAAAAGTTAAAAGCCATAAACCCCAGGATGATCACATTAATTACTATTGAAGGCGGCGGACATAATAATCTGCCTTCCTTTGATGCCTATCATAATATCATCAGGGATATATTAAAATACTAAATTCATACAGGGAACTTTGAGTCGTTCAATGATTTATCATCACATTGTGATAAGGTCATATTGAAATTTGGGTTTGCCCCGGGTGCCCCCATCAGCGCCAACACCCATACTTAAGCATCGTAATTTATAATAATGGCCATTGGAATCTTTAACCAGGTAAAACCGATCTTGCCGGGCACCGGTTGCAGGTTGTGTGCTTCTCCATTTGCCGGCGATAGCCCATTTTCCGGCAAGGGTTGCATTATTGATATTAAGTACACTGTCTTTATTAAAAGCATTATATGCTGCGGATGCAGTGCTGGCATCTGCATAAATTTTTTCTTTTACCTGTACGTTTGAAAGATGGTTTATCATTATTAAATCCGAGAAATTGTAGGGTACCATTCCACCCCCGAAATTTGTTTGGTATAAGGAATAGGTCCAGGCAAGATCCCAGGCATTTTTCCGGGGTTGGCCATTAGTCAATATCCCGTTTTCAAAAGAAAATAAAAGGTACTGGTAGTCTGCGTTTTTAACAATATCAACAGATTGGTATGTAGAGGATAAAATTCCGGCATATTGAAGGGTATAACCATTGGAACCGTTTTTCAAAATCCTGAGTTTCATCCAGGGCCTTTCGGCTATACCGCCACCGGTACCCCGGTTAAGGATGATCACTTTATTATCGGCGCTGTTTGTTGAAATTTCCGGAAT
>JAFDZZ010000023.1 GCA_018266715.1 Bacteroidota bacterium | reverse complement strand
CAAAAAGGGTTTTGGGTTTTTGCGGCGATTGGTGAATATATTCTGCAATACTCCAGGCTATGGAAATACCATCATAAGTGGAAGTACCCCGGCCAATTTCATCCAGCAGCACAAGGCTGGATGCACCCAGGTTGTTGATAATGCTGGCCGTTTCATTCATCTCTACCATAAAGGTACTTTCTCCACCGCTCAGGTTATCGGATGCGCCAACCCGGGTAAATATTTTGTCGGTTAATGGAATTTTTGCCGAAGATGCGGGTACAAAACTCCCGATATGCGCCAAAAGTGTGATGAGCGCTGTTTGCCTTAAAATAGCGCTTTTACCGCTCATATTGGGGCCGGTTAAAATAATAATTTGCTGTGTGGTACTGTTGAGTAAGATATCATTGCTAATATAGGATTCGCCAGCCGGAAGATTTCGTTCAATTACCGGGTGGCGGCTTTCCTTAATATCCAGTTCATCACCTTTATGCAACTCCGGCTTTTTGTAATGATAATGAATGGCGTTGCCGGCAAAATTGCACAAAATATCCAGCACGGCCATTACATGTCCATTGGTTTGCATGGGTGCAATATAATCCTGGAGTTCATTGAGCAAGGCCTGGTAAAGCTGTTGTTCAATTTCCAGTATCTTGTCTTCGGCACCCAGTATTTTTTCTTCGTATTCCTTTAACTCCGGTGTAATGTATCGCTCCGCATTACTTAAGGTTTGTTTACGAATCCAGTTTTCGGGCACTTTTTCTTTATGTACATTGGTAACTTCAAGGTAATACCCAAAAACATTGTTGTAGCTTATTTTTAACGACGAAATTCCTGTGGCTGCGGCTTCTTTTTGCTGCAACTGCAATAAGTAATTTTTGCCGCCAGAAGAAATTTCTCTCAACTGGTCTAATTCTTTATGAATGTTTTTATTGATGAGGCCGCCTTTATTGATGGCTGAAGGCGGGTTTTCATGTATTTCTTTAATGATTTTTTCTAAAATAAAGTGGCAGGGGTTTAAGGCATCGCCTAACCGTTGCAGGTAACTGTTGTTGCTTTGGGTGCAAATTTTTTTGATGATTTCGGTTTGTTGCAGACCTTTGGCAACTTGTAAAACCTCCCTGGGGTTTATTTTTTTTAGAGGCACTTTCCCGGCAAGCCGCTCCACATCACCGGCCTGGCGTAAATGTTGTAAAAGTGCGTTCCGGGTATCGGTTTCTTTTATGAGATCCGCCACGGTATCCAATCGTTCATTAATTTTTTGAATGTCGGTAAGCGGCATCATAATCCACCTTTTCAGCAGCCGTGCGCCCATTGGGGTTACGGTATTATTTATTACCTTAAAAAGTGTTTGCTGCTCCGGGTGGTTACTGATGAGTTCAAGGTTACGGATGGTAAACCGGTCCATCCATAAATGTTCATCTTTATTAATGCGCTGAAGGGTAGTGAGATGCTGTAAATTAGGATGCTCGGTATCTTTGAGGTAATGCAGTATGGCGCCTGATGCAATGATGGCCTCTTTCATTTCTTCTATCCCAAATCCTTTGAGGCTATGCGTGCCAAAATGTTTCAAGAGGCTTTCGGTGGCATAGGTTTCAGAAAAAACCCATTCATCTAATGCATAAGTAAAAAAATTGCCGCCAAACTGTTCTTTAAAAATCTTTTGTTTGTTGCGCTGAAAAACTATTTCAACCGGTTGCAGGTTTTGTAATAATTTATCGGCATAATCCGTATCGCCTTCAGCAACAAAAAATTCACCGGTGCTAATATCAAAAAATGCGAGGCCGGTTTTTTCCTCACCTAAATGCACAGCCGCCAGAAAGTTATTACTGTTATGTTCTAATAACTTATCGTTGGTAGCCACACCCGGGGTTACCAATTCCGTAACGCCCCTTTTTACAATTCCTTTTGCGGCTTTTGGGTCTTCCAACTGATCGCATATAGCCACACGGTAGCCCGCTTTAACCAGCTTATGCAGGTAAGTATCCAGGGCATGGTGAGGGAAACCGGCCAATTCTGATGAAGCCGCATTACCGTTATTTCTTTTGGTAAGCGTAATGCCCAGCACTTTTGCGGCTATGATGGCATCCTGGCCAAAGGTTTCATAAAAATCACCCACCCGAAAAAGCAAAATGGCATCAGGGTATTTTGCCTTGATGGCATTGTGTTGCTGCATTAATGGAGTTGCACCCGATGCTTTTGCCATAGGCGGCAAAAATAGTGAATTGCAAGGTCAAAAAAGCCGGCTTTTGGGCCGGCTAATGGTTTTGTATGGTTGAAAAAATGTTTAGTTCTTTTTAATGATTTTATGGCTGTATTTATTATCCCCGGTACTAATTTCTAAAATATAAGCGCCGTTGGCCAATTGCTGCAGGTCTCTCAACACCACAATATTGTCGCCGGTTTCTAATTTAATTTTTCTTTTTAATTGTTCTTTACCATTTATGGCAATTATACGAAAATCAGCCATCACAGCCTGCGATGAGGAAACCATCACTTTAATGTTGTCCATAAAAGGATTAGGATAAACGGAATAGGGGTCTATAGCTTTTGATCCGTTAAGTCTTAAGGCAATAACCTGGGAGTGTGAATTTTTTCCATCGGTATCCACAATTCTTAACCGGTAGTAAACCACATTACCATTTCGCAAAGAAGTTCCAATATTTACATCTGTAAATTGATAGGTTTGCTGTACGGCACTATTGCCTTTTCCTTTTATTTCGCCCACTTTTTCAAAACCCAATGCATCCCAGCTTCTTTCAATCTCGTAATGGTCACTGTTTATTTCAAAGTCGGTTATCCATAACAGATCAGCATTTACCCCGGATAATTTCGCAGAAAAACGGGTGAGTTTTACCGGGGTTGGTCCGCCCGAAGGGCCAATAACCGCTGTGCCATCATCGGTAAAAATATCATTTACAATGGTATGAGAATATGCCGTGGCCGTATTGCTTACACTGGCCGGTATAGCCAGGCCTTTTACTTTAAATTTTACCTGGTACCCTTCACCGGATTCTAATTGGCCCCCGCTATTTTGCGTGGCATTATTACCCAGGAAAAATTTTACAAAATGCTTTCCGTTGTTTATTCCTTTAAAAGACATATCTGTAACGTCATTGGCATCGGTTTGTGGGCCAAGAACTACGCCAGGGGCGGTAATTACTTCCATTGAGCCGGGAACATAAGTGGTATTATTAGGCAAAGAATCCACAACATATACATTGTAAGCCATACCGGCTCCAAGATTGCTGCCGCTTAATGTATAGGTAAGCACTTCATTGGGTTCTATAGTATTACTTGCGCTGGCATCGGCAACGGTTTTATCCAGGTTTACCAGGGGATCCTTCATGCGTATGGTAAAACCAAAAAAACTGGGAAAATATTGGTCGGCTTCAGTGCCAAATTCTACCGTTACAGAAGTTGCATTGGGCAATATGCCATATCCTGTACCCACATTTACTTCATCAATATCAATACCCATTTGATTATAATAGCTGGGGTTTTTTGTGGTTACATACACACCGTTTTTGCTGATGCTCCCGTTCCAGTAATTTACCGGTTGGTTTACGGCATTACTAATTACATTACCATTTACTTTTACAAAATCACCGGAAGGATTAGTGGATGTTGCTCCCAGGTTACCATCGCCTTCCCAGGCCATTGCAGAAACTACTGCATCGCCTGATAATAAAGTATTGTTGGGTACATTTAAATTGTTCATGGTTACACTTATGGAAGCCGGTCCGGAGGTATTGGTATAAACCTGGTAGTAACCATCATAAAGCCTGATGCTGTTTAAAGGAACGGTTGGGTTTTCATAAACCACTACAATGCACCAGCCGGCATATTTTCCGCCACCACTTACTATTCCGGGAGTTGCCGGAATATTTCCTATGGTATATGTTCCCACTCCTGCTGCTTGTACATAATTGGTAATATCTGCATAACATTGATAAATAGTTTCAATTGTATTTACAGCAAATTGATCTACACTGCTTGCAGGAGCAAGGATATTGGAATAAACACTATTGCCTTTGCGGATTTTTATTTTGCGTAATGTATCAGGCACAGCAGTAATAGCATCGTTATAAATACGGCCACCCCAATAAAGGCGTGCAAATTTTATAGTATTGGTTCCGGCAGGAAGCGCTAAATCTGCAGAAGAAGAGGAATAAGTTTCGGCTAAGCCATCTATATCAATAAACTGCATATTGCTGTTATCATTGCCATATTGCGTAAACCCAAAACCGCCTAAGCCATTTGCTGCATTGCCAATTTCATTCATTTGGGTAAGGTTTACCGTACCATCGGTATTTAAAATATGCATTCCGGTATTGCCAATTACCGTGGTTCCGCCTTTAAGGTTGTCGGAGTAAATTTGCTGGTAAGCCCTAATTGTGGCTTGTGCTTGCAATGCCATAGATTGTATGGCATACAAGATGGACAAAAAGATCGCTTTTGTGGTAAATTTTGTAAGCATTTTAAACAGTTTAATTATTAAAATGGCTCACAGGTTAAGTGGAATTGCTGCAGTTTTATGTAGGATAAATGATTAACACTTAAATTTAAGTGTTAAGTTAGGTATGGGGAGTATATCAATAGGAAACTGGTATAAAGGGATAAGCAATACAAATATTTAAAAAATTTTTAAGTATGCAAAGCTTTTTATGATAGTTTTTTAAAATATCATGTAATCCTATCATTATCAATAGTTTTTTATTATGCGAAAATGGAGGGTTTTGGTAAATTACCAGAATAAAACCCTGATTTATATGAGAAATTACCTTAACTTTGCAACTTTAAAAATTCAGTTTACGGCAAAATCCGTATAAAAACACAAACAATGAAAAAAGGAATTCATCCCACAGCTTACAGGCCGGTAGTATTTAAAGATATGAGCAATGGCTATACTTTTTTAAGCCGTTCTACTGCCCCTTCAAAAGAAACCATTACCTGGGAAGGCGATGGACAGGAATACCCATTGATTAAACTGGAAATTTCCAATACGTCTCACCCATTTTATACCGGTAAAAATGTATTGGTGGATACCGCAGGCCGTATTGATAAATTCAAAAAACGTTACGAAAAGAAAGCAAAATAATTTGTTGGGTTCTATTCCAGCTTACGTTTGTTTTTCATGGCTATACTTTAAAAAGTCCCTCGGTTTTGCCGGGGGATTTTTTTTGCTCATTTTTTAGGGCGCTCTTTGTGTATTTTTACAGTATGAACATTTTTTTGGATGAAAGCTTGTGCAAAGGCAACCTTGTTCCATTTAGTTATACCCGGCATGTATCGGATATACGGGTGGGAATTTTTACCATTAAAGAAAAATGGGAGAAGTTAACATCTGCCCATATCTATTTAGATGAAAAGGTTGCACCCGGGAACTGTATAAGAATGGATGCCCATATTATACCGTCCAAAAATAATTTTACACAGCTACTTGAAGGAAATTATTCAACAGCAAAAAGAGTGCAGTATCCCTGGGATATTTACCTGCTTAATGATTGGGCCATTCGCAATGATTTGGAGATGTTGCAACCCTTTTTGCCTGCAATTTCCAGCTTGGGTACCAACCAAATTATTAACCCCGGTAATGTTTATGCAGATCAAACGGCAAGGCTGAATTTTAGTATGATCAATGCATCTGCCGGGCCGGTTTATATTGGTAAAAATGCAGAGGTAATGGAAGGGAGCATGCTGCGGGGGCCTTTGGCCATTTGCGATAATGCCGTTGTGAAAATGGGTGCTAAAATTTATGGTGCTACTACTATTGGCCCCAATTGTGTGGTGGGAGGCGAAATTAAAAATACCGTATTGTTGGCCAATAGCAATAAAGCGCACGATGGCTACCTGGGAGACACCGTAATTGGGGAGTGGTGCAACCTGGGAGCAGGTACAAGTAATAGTAATGTAAAAAACACGGCATCAGCAGTAAAGTTTTTTCTCCATGATAATGAAGAAGGGATTGATGCGGGCTCTAAAGCGGGTCTTCTAATGGGCGACTACAGCCGCTGTGCCATTAATACTACTTTTAATACGGGCACTACTGTAGGTGTATGTTGTAATATTTTTGGCCCGGGAATGCTCCCAAAATTTACCGGTAATTTTTTATGGGGCAAAGAACGCTATATCTTTGAAAAAGCCATAAAGGATATCGATAACTGGAAAAAATTTAAGGGTAGCCGGGTAACCGAATATGAAATTGCATCCCTAAAAAAATTATATCATCATCAATAATAACATATGCGTAAACAAATTGCAGCCGCCAACTGGAAAATGAATCTCACCCTTCCGCAGGCAGAACAATTGGTAAAGGAGCTTTTAGCCACATCGTACCAACTGGATGAAAACCGGAGGGTAGTTTTAGGGGTACCCTTTCCTTACCTCACCGCCATAGGTTCCAGGCTTGACCAAACAAAATATTTTGATGTTGCCGCACAAAATTGTGCCGATAAAAAATCAGGCGCTTTTACCGGGGAAACCAGCGTGGAAATGCTCAAAAGCATCCAGGTGCCTTATGTGATTATTGGCCACAGTGAACGCAGGGAATATTTTAATGAAACCCATGCCATGCTTGCAACCAAAGTGGATCTTGCGCTTGAGTATGGTTTGCAACCTATTTTTTGTTGCGGAGAGCCTTTGGCTATTAGGGAAGCTGGCACTCAAAACAGCTTTGTAGAAACGCAGTTAAAGGAAAGCCTTTTTCATTTAAGTGCAGAACAGGTTCAGGGATTTATCATTGCTTATGAACCCATTTGGGCAATTGGTACGGGCAAAACCGCATCCAGCAACCAGGCACAGGAAATGCATGCACATATCAGGAAAGTCATAACAGGCCAATACGGCAAAGAAGTTTCCGATTCGGTTTCTATTTTATACGGGGGTAGCGTAAAAGCATCTAATGCATCAGAACTTTTTGAAAAACCCGATGTAGATGGGGGCCTTGTGGGAGGAGCAAGTTTGGTGGCAACTGAATTTTCTGCCATTATTAATGCCTTAAAGAAACCTTAGATTTTGGTTAGTGCTTTTTTGACCAAAATACCGGGTAAGCAAATAAATAAGTGATGCCGTAATTGCGGCTGCTATACTTATGGTTGCCCAATTGGGTAAAGCAATTACCATTTTATACAGTATAAGGTAAATAAGGGTTAATACCAGCGTTAATGCCACTAGCCATTTTATGGGAATAATATCGGCTGCTTTTACGTTAAGAATTTTTGTGGTTTCAACAATATAATAGGCAATTTGCAGGGCCGTGCCCAAAATATAACCTAAGGGAAATGCTTTAATTCCAAGCACAGGATACAGGATAACCACAATTGTAATATTTGCCAATAGATCTATCACGCTTCCCAAAAGAATCGTTTTGTTTTTTTTAAAAACCTGCAAAATGGCGGTAAAGCTGGTTATTCTCAAAAAAGCTATAAAAATGGCGATATTAAAAAGAGGAACAGCGTCCATATATTTTCCATTTAAAAAAAACTGGAATAACGGGGTGGAAAACAAATAAAAAAAGAAAAATAACGGGAAGGATACCGAAGAGCCCATAACCAGGCTCTGCTTAAAGAGTTGAGCGGAATGTTTTTCATGGGTAAGGTTATTGGAAATTTGAACCGAAAGGCTATTGCCCAAAGCCGTTACCAGCATGGCAAAAAAGGGAATTTCGTAGGTGCCGTTGTAATAAACCGAAAAGCCCGAAAGGCTGAGAAGAAAAATGATGACCAGTTTATCGGCATTGGAAGAAAACCGGTTTATGATTTCATTTAAACTGAGTTGATTCCATTGTTGCAAAAAATAAATTTTGTCTTCAATCGGTGCGTTTTTAGACCATTGCTGTTTGCGAATAAAAAGAAAAAACCTTAGGGATTTTATAAAGCTGATACACCCTATTGCCGCTATGAGCCAAATAACAGACCCATGAAGCAAGAGCCAGCTAACATGGATGAGTAAAAAAAGCAAGCTGTATAATAAATTTTGCCTGAGAAATAATTTATCTGCATTTAATTTTAGCATCAAGTTATCCAGAATAAGCATGATAGCCTGTAGAATAGTGCAAAAGAAAATACAAGTGAGCAAGGCCATGGAAAATTTTTGCTGAACCAGTAAAAGAGTTGCCAATAAAATGATGCCTACCAAAATGGAATAGGGCAGGTGTTTTTTAAAAAGCCAGGGTAAATGGGTAAGAACAGCGTTGCCGGGCAATGTGAGCAATTGCTGAGGAAGGCCCAGGAAAATTAATGGGGCAAATAAATTCATAAAAACCCATGAAGCCTGGTACAGCCCATAGTTTTCTTTAGAAAGTATTAATGAAAACCCAATAAGGATGGCAAAAACAAGAATGACCTGCAGCAGGCGGGCCAGGAAAAAATATTTTGCCTGCAGGAAAACCCTTTTATTAATATTTTGATTTCCTGAATTGTTCACAAGCCTGCGGGTCTGATTTTTTTATTAACACAGCCGGGTTGCCGGCTATGATGCCATAACCTTCTTCAAATGACCGGGTAACTACAGCTCCGGCGGCCACTACTGTAAAGTCCCCCAGGATTACACCCGGCAATAACACGGCATTCATTCCAATCCAGCAAAAGGCGCCAATGGTAATGGGTTTGCCGCTGTAAACATCATTATTAATGGCATCATGATTTTTTGTAAGTAAACCCACATTGGGGCCAATATTGGTAAAGTCGCCAATGGTTATTCCGTATTCGGCGTCAATATAATTTCCGGGAGAATCGCCGGGAAAAACATTTTTACCCCTTTGGATATTTTGAGGATGGTCAACTGTTGAAGTATGGTGTACCATCCAGGCTACCCGGGTATTCTTCCTTAATAAATATTTAAAAAAAAATCCTGAGATATAAAAGCCCCAGGGCATTTCCTGCCTTAATCCTAAAATACGTTTCAGGTATGACTTTGGCTTCAGCATTTGCAAATGTATTATTTAAACGCCATAAGAAACCGGCTATTGTCCTTTAATAAAAACAGCCGTTTTTAATTTAAAACGGCTGCTAAAGTTTTACCTGCCCCCTTCGATCAATTTATTTTTTAATAAATTTTACTTTATGGTTACCGGCATCCTGGTTTATTTGGAAAATATAGGTTCCGGGTTTTAACTGGCTTACCGGTATGGATATAGTTCCCGATCCATTGAGTAGTACAGATGAAAGCAATTGTCCCTGGCTGTTAAAAATTTTTGCAGGCGTATTCTTGAATTGTATATCGGTATTGAGGTAAAGCGTATTAACTACTGGGTTGGGGTAGAGGTTTACAAATCCCTTTTTACCAAAATCAACGATGCGTATTTCCGATAATTTTTGGGTATTGTTTAAATCCAGTTGTCGGATTCGGTAATAATTTTTACCGGCAATGGGGCTGTTGTCTATAAATTGATATTCGGTATGGGCTCCGTTAACGGAAGCGCTATTTACAAAATGAATAACATTCCAGTTGGTACCATCACCGCTTCTTAATATTTCAAAACCACGGCTTTGGGTTTCATTTGCCGTAGCCCAGGTAAGCTGGCTTTTATTTGACAGTTTAATGGCATTAAAAGAAGTGAATTGAATGGGCAGTGGCGATAAAAACCTACGGAATTGCAATAGCCATTCATAAACATTGGCTTTACCATCTAATTGAGAGGAATAACTGCCGTATAATGCCGGGTTAAGGTCCAGGCTCATCCAGGTTGCATCGTGCTGGGCAACAGGTGGTGTAAAGCTCATTAATGCTGCTTGCTCTCCACCCGAAGGCATAAAGAAGTTTATACGATTTACATATTGTTGTGACCAGCTATAAGGAACCACATTGTCATTAGTATTATGGCAGGCAATAACCGGGAGCCTTGCATTGGCCATATTGGCACATTTGGTATCATCTGGTGAAGATGCCCCGGCAACATTTACCACCGCCGCAATTTTTGCAGGTATTGCTACATTCTCTCCTAAGTAATCCCATAGATAAGCACCGCCATAGCTGTTGCCAATGATATAAAAGCGATCAATATCTACCTTATAATGGGACAATACATATTGATAACAAGCTTCAATTTGCGCTATATTGGTAAACTCAGTAAGACTAAATTGAGGTGTAATTACAATAAACCGGTAGGTTTGTCCATTAACGATAAACTGTTCGGGGAAACTGTGTTCTCTAATATATCGTGTAGGGCGGTCAAAGGCAACGCCTTCCAAATAACCATATTCATTGTTAGGGGCGGGGGCTTGTTGGCCATTTCCCCTTTGACTGTTACCCGCAAGGTATAAGATTACCGGAAATTTTCCATTGGGGTCATCGTTATACCCTTTGGGTAAGGATTCATGAAACCCGTTGCAATTGGTACCGGGTATGGGTGTATTATACCTAAACGTGCTGGTATAAGTTAAGGGATCCTGCCCAAAAATAAAACTGTTGGATAATAGTAAAGTTGAAACTAACGCTAATTTCAAGCATTTCATGGGAGTTAATTGTTTAAATGTGTACTAAAGCCGGATAGAGGAATCAACTTGTTTTCAAGGATGGATTTGCAATTTAACGAATTAATATTAATAAAAATCCTATTTATTAATTTTACCGCAGTTGTTTAAAAGTAAGTAAGTTTTAAAGCCTATATCTATAATCAACATTTTGTACACAAGTTGATGAAGGCCTGGGTTGAAAATTAGTAAAATTACTAATTTTAACTCCAAATTGTTTTTAAGAATGACTATTCGCCTTTTTACTAAATTCACTGTTTTTTCATTTTTTGTTTCATTGGTTTTTGGTAACCTTTGTTTTGCACAGTCGGGTAGCCCAATTAAGCTACGGCAGTCAAAAGTTTATGCCGGTATTGAAGTGGGTTCAAAAGGCGTAAAGCTGAGTGTATTGGAAGTTGGAAAAACGGCTCAAAAAGAGTTGCGGTTTAATATTATAAAAGATTCTTCACTCAATACCGATTTTATTTCTTTTAACGACAGGGTATTTCACAATACTTTAGTGGCATTAAACGGCTTCTTTAATTATGCTTTAACCGAAAAAAATATCCCTTCCTCACGAATATATACCGTAATCAGTAGTGGTGTAAAAGTGCAGGCAGAAAAAGAAGCAAATCAGGCGTGGATACAAAAACTCATTGATTCCTTTAGGATTAAAATCAAGGAACCGTCCCGTACTGTGGAAATTATTGATCCTATTAATGAAGCAAGGCTATCACACCTGGGTATTGTACCTGAAGAGCGTCGTTATACCACTTTTTTAATAGATATTGGCAGCGGTAATACCAAGGGTGGTTACTTCCCCAATGGCAACACCAAAAATTTCCGTTTGTTTGAATTGACCTGGGGTACCAAAAGCACGGCCAATGCTACTGAAAAACGGTTGGGCGATAATAATACCATTGAAAATTTCAGCCGCCAGCTTTACAGGGTATTATCCGGTAATGCCGCAGATGAAATTGTGTATGCCGTAAACGTAAGCAATGCCTATAACATGAGCGATTATGTTGCCTTTAGCGGCGGTATAGCCTGGGCAACAGCCGTGCTGATGTATCCTGAGCTTATTGATAACCCGGTGGTTCCCGTCACCTATGATGAAGTAGTTAAATTCCGGGAGCAACTTTTAAAAAATTACGCCTCTTTGTCCACCTCTTTTACTGTACCCGATGCCATTGATGATAACGATAAACAACTGGCATTAAAAACGGCAAAAACGGTGAATAAAGTTTTTGATCAACGCTCTATGCTTGCCGGTACCGGGTTGCTTTTAAATATTATGCGCCAGTTTGAAGGCGTTTATGAGAAAAAACAGTTTTTCCTGGTCAAAAACGGACAAGTAGGCTGGGTGTCAGCTTATGTTCGTCAAGATCTTGAAAAGGAACAGGAATAAGCTATGACCGAAAACTCCAAAACTACCTTATTGCTCATTCTCTCAGGCCTCCTGATTGTAATGGGTCTTGTATTGTTTTGGATGTGGGGCTATACCACGGCCAACCAAAAAGCAGTAGATAAAATTGCCACGGCACAGGCTCAAAAAAAACTGGCCGCTAAAACTATTGCTGCAAGCATCTCTGTTGCGCCCGATTCGGCTTATGTAATTAAACTTAACGGCCTGGATAAAGCCATTGATTCGCTGGCTAAAAATTCCGATACGCTCAAAACCGGCATATGGAATAATATCA
>JAFDZZ010000022.1 GCA_018266715.1 Bacteroidota bacterium | reverse complement strand
ACCTTTTCTTCTTTTCATTTTAAAGGCAATCACTTTATCCCCTTTTACCAGGTCGTTTAAAATTTCTGCCTTTACCACAGCTTTAATATTTTTTCCACTGCTCAATTTTTCCCCTTCGCTGGTTAAAAGAACATCAGAGAATTCCACATTATCCCCGGCTTTGCCTTCAATATGGGGTACATATAAACTGTCTCCTGCTTTTACTTTAAACTGCTGACCGGCAATTTTAACTATTGCTAACATATACTTAATATTTTATTCCGATTTTTTCGGGAGGCAAAGGTAAGGGTTTTATGCTCAAAATGAGCTTTTTTAGGGAAGTTTTTGCCTATATAGCCAAAGTTTTGAACTTGTTTCAATCCGTACAATGCATATTTGAAAGTTTTAAAGTATAAATAATTGTTATATCATGAATGGTTGCATCGTATTTCTCTTTAGTTTTTATCCTATATATTCGCTTTATGGGTGTTTTTAGAATTATTTTCAGCGTTTATGCCATTATTATCTTTTTAGCGCTCATGCTTATACTTTTTCCCTTTGTAATTATAGCCTCCTTTTTTGGAAAGGTTAAAGGAGGTAACATAGTCTATAAAATATGTAGCTTTTGGGCCGATATTGCCTTTTTCTGCTGGGGTATAAAACAGGTAAATATATATGAATCGTCCAGGATTCATCCTGCCGTGTATATTTTTAATCATATATCGTACCTGGATGCAGCCATATTGGTTAAGGCCTTTAGAAAAGACCCGGTAAGGATATTGGGGAAGGCTGAGATGGCAAAAATTCCCATTTTTGGCTTTATTTATAAAAAGGCCGTTGTAATGGTAAACCGGAGCAGCCCCGAAGCCAGGGCAGAAAGCCTGGCCTTACTCAAGCAAATTGTTCGAAAAGGTATTTCCATCATTATTGCACCGGAAGGAACCTTTAATTTAACCCATCAGCCTTTGAAGGAATTTTATAATGGGGCATTTGAAGTGGCTATTGAAACCCAAACTCCCATTCAACCGGTTCTTTTTTTGGATGCTTATGATCGAATGCATTATCAAAGTGTATTTACCTTAAACCCCGGAAGGTGCCGGGTAGTTTTCCTGGAACCCATTAAAGTAGATGCGTATTCCCTGCAGGATATCCCAAAACTTAAAAAGGAAGCATTTGAAAAAATGGAAACAGCATTAATAAAATATAAAGCCGGCTGGATTAAAAATTGACAGCGGAACCGCACATATTAGCTTTTGATGAAGCGCCGGCTTGCTGGGCCGAAATTATTTTACCGCTGGCCTTACCAAAAGTTTACAGTTTTGCCATACCCAGGCATTTACAGGCTAAGGCATTACCCGGGTGCAGGGCCGAAGTTGTTTTTGGCAAAAACAAAAAATATGCAGGTATCATAAAGCAAATTACCCGCAGCAAACCCTCCTTTGCCACTAAACCCATTTTAAGTGTTTTGGATGATGATCCCCTGCTCTATCCGCAGCAACTCAGTCTTTGGCAATGGATGGCCGGATATTATATGTGCAGTGAAGGGGAAGTGATGGCCGCAGCCTTGCCTTCCAACTTTAAATTAAGCAGTGAAACGGTATTGATTTATAATGATGCCTGCGGCGATGATTTTTCTACCCTTGATGATGAGGAGTTTATTGTTGCCGAAGCCTTACTTATTAAAAAGCAGTTGAACACTTCCGAAGTACAGCAACTGCTGGATGTAAACCATGTTTACCCGGTGATTAAAAGGCTGATTGATAAAAATGTCTGTTTCATTTGGGAGGCTTTAAATGAACGGTATAAAGTAAAAACGGAAAAATATATAAAGCTAAACCCAGCTTTTGAAAATGATGAACAACTGAGCAAATTATTAAATGATTGGAAGGGCGCCCCACGGCAAATGGAAATGTTGCTGGCCTTTATTCATCTTCAAAAAACTGAAGGAGAAGTAACACAGGCCGGCCTGCTGAAAAAATCCGGTGCAACCGCTGCACAACTCAAAAGCCTGGTTGATAAACAGGTTTTATCGGTTGAGAAAAGAAGTATCGACAGGATTAAGCAACTGCCCAGGCAAATGAATATTGATTTTGAGTTAAGCCAAAACCAACAAACAGCCCTGGATGAAATCCAAACGGTATTTGCCGGTAAAGAAGTATGCCTGCTGCATGGCGTTACGGGTAGCGGTAAAACGCAAATATATATTAAGCTTATCGAGTCGGTGTTTTCTCAAGGCCGGCAGGTATTGTACCTGCTTCCCGAAATTGCGCTTACGGCACAAATTATCCGAAGGCTGCAAAAACATTTTGGTGGTAATATCGCCATCTACCATTCCAAATTTAATAACCAGGAGCGTATAGAACTTTGGAATAAAGTGAGAACCGGTGAAGTAAAAATAATTTTAGGCGCCCGAAGCGCATTGTTTTTGCCGTTTAAACAATTGGGTTTAATTATAGTGGATGAAGAGCAGGATGCCTCCTATAAGCAGCAGGATCCTGCACCAAGATACCATGCAAGGGATACGGCTATTTATTATGCTTCTTTATTTAAAGCAAAAGTATTGCTGGGCAGCGCCACTCCTTCATTGGAGAGCTATTCCAATGCCCTGCGGCAGAAATACGGTTTGGTAAATCTAAGCGAACGCTTTGGCGGTATCTTACTTCCTGAAGTAACGGTTATTAATACCAGGCAAGTGGCTCAAAAAGGCAAAGTCATTATTAGCCCGCAACTCCGGGAAGCCATTGAAAAGGCAGTTGAAAAAAAAGAGCAGGTCATTTTGTTTCAAAACAGGCGAGGGTTTGATCCTTATCTCATCTGCGGCCAATGCGGCTTTATTCCCAAATGCAGCCATTGTGATGTATCGCTTACTTTTCATAAATACAGCAATAAACTGCATTGCCATTATTGCAGCAGCACGTATCCCAAATTAATAACCTGCCCGGCCTGCGGCAGCCATAACTGGCTCGAAAAAAATTTTGGTACAGAAAAAATTGAAGAAATCCTGCAGGAAAAATTTCCTGCGCTGCGAATTGGGCGTATGGATGTGGACAGCATCAAAGGAAAAACGGCCCATGATACCCTCATCCATTTATTTGAGCAGCAAAAAATTGATATTTTGGTAGGCACGCAAATGGTGGTAAAAGGCCTGGATTTTGACCATGTAAGCCTGGTAGGTATTTTGGATGCCGATGGATTATTGAGTTTTGCCGACTTTAGGGTGAACGAAAGGGCTTTTCAACTCATGGAGCAGGTAAGCGGGCGTGCCGGAAGAAAAAAAGAACAGGGTAAAGTATTGTTGCAGGCAATGAATGTTCAACACCCGGTGCTGCAATGGGTAAAACAGCATGACTATGCAAAATTTTATGCTGCCGAAATAATAGCCCGCAAAGAATTTGGTTACCCGCCCTTTAGCCGGATGATAAAACTTATTTTAAAACATAAGCAGGGCGAAGTAGTGCAGGATGCTGCGGAAAAACTGGCTTTTTTATTAAGACAGGATTTACAACCCTTTGTGGTTGGCCCTGCATCTCCGGTAGTGGCAAGGCTAAGAAACTTATTTATAAAAGATATCCTTATTAAATTGCCAAAAGAAACCGGCAGTGCCGGATCGTTTAAAAAAGCCATCAGTAACCATATAGCCTTGTTACTAAGCGAAAAAAAATATAGAACGGTACAGGTAATTGCCGATGTAGATCCGGCGTAATAAAATAAAAGTGCACATTCAACATAACATATCATTAAAGCCTTTTAATAGTTTTGGGATAGCGGTTAAGGCAAACCGTTTTGTAATACTTAATAACCTTGATTTATTGCCCGAAGTATTTCATGAAAATAAAACCGAAACATTGGTTTTAGGCGGCGGCAGCAATATCCTGTTTACAAAAGACTATAACGGGCTGGTCATTAAAAATGAAATTTCTGGGATTGAATTACTCCGTGAGGATGCCGAAAATATTTATATTAAAGCCGGAGCCGGTGTGGTTTGGCACCAGTTTGTATTGTATTGCATACAAAATAATTATGCCGGTGTAGAAAACCTTGCATTAATACCGGGATGCGTGGGTGCATCACCCATTCAAAATATTGGCGCTTATGGCGTGGAGATACAGCAGGTATTGCATGAGGTGGAAGCCTACCATAAATTTGACCGGGCCTTTGTGCGCCTGAATAACCGGGATTGTGCATTTGGATACCGGGACAGTGTTTTTAAAAGAAAGTATAAAAACCAGTTATGCATCACATCGGTAACCTATCAATTGAAAAAAAAGCCGGCATTTAATATTTCCTATGGCGCTATTGAAAAAGAACTGGAGCAGATGAACGTTCCCGAACTTAGTATTGCTGCCGTTGCACAGGCGGTGATCAATATCCGCAGCAGCAAGCTTCCCGATCCTGCAAAAATTGGAAATGCCGGAAGCTTTTTTAAAAATCCTGAAGTGGATCATGAGCAATTTGAAAAACTAAAAACCAGTTTCCCCAATATCGTAGGCTTTGATTTGCCCGGCAACAAAACCAAGCTGGCAGCGGGCTGGCTTATAGAGCAATGCGGATGGAAGGGCTTTCGCCGGGGCGATGCCGGGTGCCATAAAAACCAGGCCCTGGTATTAGTGAATTTTGGAAATGCAGGCGGTGATGAAATTTTACAACTCAGCAATGAAATCATTACTTCGGTGCAGCAAAAATTTGAGGTGCAACTTGAGCGTGAAGTGAATATCATTTAATTAAAGTATGGCTTTTCTTAAGCGCAGCAATTTTTCCAACAAAGGCTCCAGTAAATCCAATTGAAGCATATTGGCGCCATCGCTTTTTGCTTTAGAGGGGTTGGGGTGTGTTTCAATAAATAAACCATCGGCGCCTGTTGCAATGGCCGCCTTTGCAATAGTTTCAATAAGTTGAGGGTTGCCACCGGTTATGCCGCTGGTTTGGTTGGGTTGTTGTAAAGAGTGGGTGCAATCCATAATTACCGGCACCTGCTGTTCCTTCATCCAGGTAATATTGCGGTAATCCACCACCAAATCCTGGTAACCAAAGGTATTGCCCCTTTCGGTAAGCCATACCCGGTTATTACCGGCTGCTTTTATTTTTTCTACTGCAAACTTCATAGATGGGCCGCTTAAAAACTGGCCTTTTTTTACATTTACAATTTTGCCGGTTGTTGCTGCTGCATTCAGCAGGTCGGTTTGCCGGCACAAAAAAGCCGGTATTTGTAAAATATCAACATACCCGGCTGCAATGGCCGCTTCTTCTACATTATGAATATCCGTAGTGGCCGGAAGCCGGAATTTAAGTGCTGTTTTTTTAATGATTTCCAGGGCCGCTTCATCTCCAATACCGGTAAATGAGTTGGCGCTGGTTCGGTTGGCTTTTCGGTAAGAAGCCTTAAAAATATAGGGGATGCCTAATTTTTTACAGATGGCAGAGGTTTTTTCGGCAACTTCCATTACCAGGTCTTCACTTTCTACCACACAGGGCCCGGCAATAAGAAAAAAATTATTTTTATCAAACACCTGCTGTTTAAATAAAGTAGTTGCGTAATTTTCCATTGGGCAAAGTTAAGCGGATTTCATTTTTTAAACTGGCCGATTTCTTTTTACCCAATGGAAGCTGCAAAATATGAAGTTTCCTTTTCCTACTTTCGTAAAATAAAACAGTCTCATGGTAAAAGAAAAAATATTGGTAATAGGCGCCAGCGGGCAAATAGGGGTGGAGTTAACGCTGGCATTACGTAAAATTTATGGCAATGCCAATGTAATTGCATCCGACCTCAGGGAGCAAAACCCCTTATTGAATGGCACAGGTCCTTATGTAAGTATGGATGTAATGAACAAAGAAATGCTGCATGTGCAGGTACTGCGCCAGGGTATTACACAAATTTATTTACTGGCCGCCATCTTATCTGCCACCGGCGAAAAAAATCCCGGCCTGGCCTGGAACCTCAATATGCAGGGCTTATTGAATGTGCTGGATATTGCCCGTGAAGAAAAATTGCATAAAGTGTATTGGCCATCTTCTATAGCCGTTTTTGGGCCTACTTCACCCAAGGTAAATTGCCCGCAGCAAACGATTATAGAGCCGGTAACGGTGTATGGCATCAGTAAATATGCCGGTGAGTTTTGGTGCCATTATTTTAACAACAGGTTTGGGGTTGATGTACGCAGCCTGCGTTATCCCGGTTTAATCAGTTATAAATCGGCGCCGGGTGGCGGCACTACCGATTATGCCGTAGAAATTTTTCATGAAGCGCTGGAAGAAAAAAAGTATGCCTGTTTTTTAAAAGAAGACACCTACCTGCCCATGATGTATATGCCCGATGCCATTAGGGCCACCATTGAACTGATGGAGTCCCCGGCCGATAAAATATCGGTGCGTACCTCATACAATATTTCGGGCATGAGTTTTTCTCCAAAAGAAATTGCAGCAGAAATTAAAAAACATATCCCCGATTTTTCCATCAGTTATGAGCCCGATTACCGGCAGGATATTGCCAATAGCTGGCCGCAAAGCATTGACGACTCAGTGGCCGCTAAAGACTGGGGCTGGAAGAAAGAATACGGTCTTAAAGAAATGGTAGCCGATATGCTGGAGAATTTAAAAAAGTGAAAATTCGTTTCTCGTTTCTCATATTCTAACTTCCCGTAAGGCAGGCAGACGAACACCTCCGAAGCTGGGATGTTGTGCAATGGTTTGCAAATTGGCGATGGAGCCGACTTTTAGCACAAATGTTGAATAGAATTACTTCACCGGTTCTATTGCCAATTGGTTTGTTACTGGCTGTTGTTCTGTCTGCCAGTCTTTGCAAACCATTGTCAGTATTGAGTTTTTGTGCCGTTGTCGGGTTGGTTATGCGTTGCGTTTTTTACTTTTTTGAAGGGTCGGAAATTTTTAAAAAATAATTTTGGCTTGTGTGGCTTTGGCAATGTGCTTGCAATTGATGGGTTTTAATAATTCAATGATAGTCCAACCCCCAATCCCATATCGCTATCGTAATGGGTTCGAATACCCATATTTTTATTGATGATGTACTTTAATTCAGCCATATATTCCATATCGGTATTCACCATAAATCCTGCTCTTATTCTTTTTGAAATTGGAATGTCTTCACGCATCAAAGACAAACGAACAATGCCGTCATGATATACTTCTGCCTGAAAATTAACAAGCATTGGCAGTGTGTACACAAAACCTAAACTAACAGCTCTGCGTGTATCTTTTTCGTTTTTCTGACCGAACAAGTTTGTTTCGTGTTCGTCAATTCCCATTTTTCGGTATCGGTAATCAAAACCAATAAACGGCATAAACCATTGCATTTTCCCAATGTATCGTCCCAAATGAGTTTCTACTTCATATCCGTGCATGCGGTTGTAACCTAAACGCCATTCTGTACCCAAACTCCATCTTGTATTTTGAACCATCGCTTGTCCATCATTTCCATTAGTAGCAAAATCATTTTCTGCCATGAAGTGAGGCATATTACTTTCTTTTTGCAGTTTATTGTATGCTTGTTTTTTGTTGGGCAAATATGGATTTTGATAATCCCCAACAGCAAAAACCCTGTTCATACCGCTCATCATGTGATATAAAATATGGCAGTGAAAAAACCAATCTCCTTCTTCGTTAGCTAAAAACTCGATGGTATCCGTTTCCATTGGCATAATATCCAATACATTTTTGAGAGGCGAATATTCTCCTTTGCCATTAATCACCCTGAAATCAAATCCGTGTAAGTGCATCGGGTGTCGCATCATAGAGTTGTTGTAAATTGTGATGCGTAGAATTTCTCCTTTCTTCACCGGAATTTTATCCACTTCTGAAAGTATTCTATTATCCATACTCCATACATAGCGGTTCATATTTCCGGTAAGTGTAAATTTTAATTCTTTCACCGGAGCTTCTTTAGGAAGCTCTGTATTATGTGGCGATTGCAACATTGCATAATTCAGGGTCTTTATTTCTCCTAATGCGTTGGCATTATAGCGGTTTGGGCCCTTGTCCGTATTGTGCTGACTATGGTCTTGTTTTTGCTTCGCTTCTCCTGTAATTTCGGGATACATTACCACGTTCATATCCATTTGGTTTAGGCTCATTTTCATTCCCATATCATCCAGGTTGCCGTCCATTTTCATCATATCATTCATCATTTTCATTCCCTCAAAATATTTTAATGTTGGAAGCGGAGAAATTAATTGCTTGATGCCGTTGCCAATAAAATAGCTTGCAGATTGTGTTCTGTCTTCGGTTGTTGCCAAAAATTCGTAAGAAACACCGTCATAAGGAATGGTTACAACAATATCATAAGTTTCAGAAACCGCAATAATCAACCTGTCCACTTCAACAGGCTCAACATCGTTACCGTCATTGGCAACTACAGTAATTTTACCGCCTGCATACCGCAACCAAAAATAGGACGAAGCTCCACCATTGGAAACTCTTAATCTTACTTTATCACCTGCTTTCAAGGTTTTTCCGTCAACCGTTTTTAAATCGGTTGTGTGATTTCCGTTGAGTAGAATTTTATCATAATACACATCACTTACGTCCATCGCCAACATCCGTTTCCATTCGTTCTTGATTTTTGTTTTAAAATACCCTTCTCGAATAGCTTCTGCGTATGACTGTGTTGCATTTTTTTTAATGGCTGCCCAATCGTTGGCATTGTGCAACATTCGGTTGATATTATTGGGATTATAATTTGTCCATTCACTTATCATCAGGGGAACGGTTGGTAAATCATCGATGCCTTTTCTAAAAGTTGGGTCGTTTTGCTTTTTTAGCATCACAAAACTGCCATACATTCCAATTTGCTCTTGCAAACCCGAGTGGGAATGATACCAATGTGTTCCGTGCTGGATTATGGGAAAACGATATGTGTAAGTTGTACCGGGTTCAATAGGTTTTTGTGTAAGCCAAGGCACACCATCTTCTTTATTGGGCAAAAATACTCCGTGCCAATGTAGTGATGTACTTTCTTTTAGCTGATTGTGTACCACAATTTCAGCAGTATCGCCCTCTGTAAAAGTGAGTGTTGGCATTGGAATTTGACCGTTTACTGCAATTGCTCTTTTTTCTTTTCCTGCATAGTTTACCAATGTGTCTTTTACATATAAATCGTATCGCACTACTTTTTGTGCGAAAGGAGAAGTTGTTGCCAAAAGCATCAGTGTTATCGGCAACAGCTTTTTTTGAAAAATATTTTGTATATCCATTTTATAATTTTCATTTATTAATTTTTAAAA